>DJRG01000079.1 GCA_002438845.1 Bacteroidales bacterium UBA6366 | reverse complement strand
CGCTTGCGGGCGAAGTTGATCAGGTTCTTCATCGAGAGCGAGACTTTTCTTTCCGGACGCAACTCAGTAGGCACCTGGAAGTTTGCACCTCCTACACGACGTGACTTGACCTCGATCTGAGGGGTAACGTTTTCGAGTGCCTTCCTCCAGATATCTAGAGGAGCCTTGTCAGAATCCTTCATCTTCTCGCCTACCATGTCAATGGCATCGTAAAAAATAGAATACGCGATACTCTTCTTCCCCTGCAACATAAGATTGTTCACGAAACGGGTTACCTCGACATCGTGAAACTTAGGATCAGGAAGTAGAATCCTCTTTTTAGGCTTCGATTTTCTCATTGTGAGTAAAAATTAAAGGTGATAAAGATTAATGAAACGGACTACTTCTTAGATTTCTTTGGTCTCTTGGCTCCGTAGAGTGAACGGGACTGTGTCCTTCCTTCTACGCCAGCTGTGTCCAAAGCTCCTCTAAGGATGTGGTAACGCACACCAGGGAGGTCCTTCACACGACCACCACGAACCAGCACGATGCTGTGCTCCTGAAGGTTGTGGCCCTCGCCCGGGATGTAGGCATTGACCTCTTTGGAGTTGGTAAGGCGTACCCTGGCTACCTTTCTCATCGCTGAGTTAGGTTTCTTAGGGGTCGTCGTGTAAACACGAAGACATACGCCCCTCTTCTGAGGACAAGCGTCCAGCGCGCGTGACTTGCTCTGAGCGACAATGCTCACGCGTCCTTTGCGAACTAATTGTTGAATTGTAGGCATAAATGATTGTAAATCTAATATTTATGTTTCCCCAAACATTTTGGGGCTGCAAATTTACGGATAATTCTTCAATTAACAAAGCATCAAGCGGATAGATTCTCTCAGTTTCTTACGGCAAAACGTTGCAATTTCCAAAAAATCGCTATCTTTACCACATGAAAAAGAGCTTTTTAAACATCGCTTTCGCTTTCATGGCGGCGGCGTTATCTTTGAATATGTCAGCGCAGCCGCTCGGAAGCACCCTTTGGAACGATGGATGGACGTTCAGCAAGGACGGTGAAAGGTGGATTCTCAATCTGCCACATGACTGGGGTGTGGACGGCCCGTTCGTCCAGGAATATCCCGGTGAGTCAGGGAAACTGGCGTGGTGGGGCAAGGCGGAATATTCAAAAATCCTTTCGGTTGAAGCGAAAGACCTTAAATCAAAGAAACAATTCTATCTCGATTTCGGCGGAGCGATGTCCTACGCCAAAGTGTTCTGCAACAATGAATATGTCACCGAGTGGCCGTACGGGTACTCTTCGTTCCGGGCGGATCTGACTCCCTTCATTAAGGCGGGGGACAATCTCATAAAGGTGACACTGGACAATCCGGAGGAGTCGAGCCGGTGGTACCCTGGAGGAGGAATCTACAGGAATGTCTATCTGACTGTGGCGGAGCCTGTCGGGGTGGCGCAATGGGGGACGTTCGTCACGACCAAGGGGAACGAGGTCTGCCTTGACATCACGCTGCGGAACGCCGGGAAGGCTGTCGACGGAACGGTGCGCACGGAGATATTCAAGGTTGTCGATGCGATGAACAAGCGAAACCGCACAGCCGGGAAGGCGAAGCTTCTGGTCTCAGGGGAAACAAAGGTGAAAGCGATCACAGACGGAGTCAGTGTCTCCCAGAAATTCACTCTGGAGGATGCGGAGTTCTGGAGCCCGGAGCACCCGGCGCTGTACCAAGCCTTCACGACCGTAACCACAAAGGACGGCCGGACAGACATCTACAGAACCACCTTCGGCCTGAGGGATCTTGAATATAAAGCCGACGGCCTGTACGTCAACGGAGAAAAGACTTTCATCAAAGGAGTTTGCCTGCATCACGACGCCGGAGCCCTCGGAGCCGCCTGGAACGAAACGGCTTGGATCAGAAGACTGAATATGCTCAAGGACATGGGCTGCAACTCCATCCGTACATCCCACAACCCTCCGGCCCCGGAACTTCTCGACCTTTGCGACAGGATGGGATTCCTTGTGATGAACGAGCTGACCGACACCTGGACGATAGCCAAGAAAGAGAACGGCTACGCCAAACTGTTCGACAAATGGGCGGACAAGGATCTCAAGGCGATGATCCGAAGGGACCGCAATCATCCGTCAGTGATAATGTGGAGCATCGGCAACGAGACCGCGGAGCAGGGCTATCCGGAGAAATACGGCATCGCATACCATCTAACGGAAGTATGTCACAGTGAAGATCCTACAAGGCTCACGAGCTACGGAAGCGACAACCCGTGGGCATCCGAGCAGGATTTCCGCAACACGATGGACATCTACGGATTCAACTACAAGCCGCACCTCTACGGCAAGTTCCATGCGGCCAACCCCGGCAAGTTGTATCTGGGAAGCGAGACGGCCTCGACGGTCAGCTCAAGGGGCGTGTACATATTCCCGTTAAGCAATAAGGAAGATGGGGCGCTGGACAATTTCCAGGTCTGTTCGTTCGACATGTTCACAGTTCCGTGGGGACAGCTTCCGGATCAGGAATGGGCCGAGGAGGACAAGAATCCTTCTTGCCTCGGGGAGTTCGTCTGGACCGGTTTCGATTACCTTGGCGAGCCTACACCTTATAATACAGATCTTACGATCCTGACGAATTTCCATGACGAGGAGGCTCGGGCCAAGGCCGAAAAGGAACTGGCCGAGAAAGGGGCAGTGGCCACACCTTCCAGAAGCTCGTACTTCGGGATCATAGACCTTGCCGGCTTCCCTAAGGACAGGTACTGGCTCTACAAGTCCCGCTGGTCTTCAGAGCCGGTGCTGCATCTGATGCCACACTGGAACTGGGCCGGCCGCGAAGGCCAGAACACTCCGGTGCAGGCCTACACGAACTGCGTTTCCGCAGAACTCTTCGTCAATGGCAAATCCTACGGCGGAAAGACCAAGGGGGCCAATGAATATCGATTCCTTTGGGACAACGTCATCTACGAGCCCGGCATCGTCAAGGTAATCGGGCAAACATCTGACGGGCAGACGATTGAAAGCGCCATCAGCACCACCGGAAGCCCGGCGAAGATCCTTATGGCTTGTGAATATGGCCGTGGCCCTTCCACAGATTTCGGCGGCGACTGCGCTCCGGCTTCCACGCAGACATATTCATCGGAAGACATCATCTTTGTGGATGTGAAAATCGCAGACAGCCACGGGGATATGGTTCCTACGGCCTGTGACAAGATCAAGTTCAGCGTTTCGGGCGCGGGAGAGATCGTGGCCGTGGATGCCGGCGACGCCACATGCCATACTCCTTTCCACTCGGATGAAATCAAAGCCTTCAACGGACTGGCAAGTGTCATAGTAAGACGTACAGGCAAGGGGAAGATCACAGTCAAAGCAGCCTGTGACGGACTTGAAGGATGTGAAATCACACTGTAGCCAATCAAACATATTCAATGATATTTATGAAGAAGATTTTCGCACTTGCATGTGCGGCACTGCTATTTTGCGCGGCGGGTTTCGCGCAGACGCAGAAGGCCAATTACGCTCTCGCCGAGAGATTTTCGGCCAAAAAGGTGAACCAGATGGTGTTCTCCACGCAGATCACCCCAAACTGGTTCAAGGACAGCGACAAGTTCTGGTACAGCTGGCGCACTCCACAGGGAACGCATTACTACATTGTCGATCCGGCCAAAGGGACGAAGACTGAAGTTTTCGACATGGACAGACTCGCGATGCAGGTCACCGAGTTTGTGCACTACCCCTTTGATGCCAAGCATATTCCTATGAGAGATTTGGAGTTGAAGGACGACAAAGCATTCACTTTCAACATTATCTCCGGGCTTCAGAACGACAGGGACACGACATATTTCCGCTATGAGATCGCGACGGCGAAACTTGACACCGTGGCGAAAGAGAAAGAAAAGTACCCTCGCTGGGCATCCGTAGCACCTAACGGAGAGTTCGGAGTCTATGCCAAGGGCTCCAACCTTTGGGTGATGGATTCGACCAGTCTCCGCAAGGCCGCCAAGGACGAGAAGGACAGCACTATCGTGGAGCATCGCCTGACAACTGACGGAATCCGCCAGTTCGGCTACGGCTACGGCAACTATGCCGGCGACACCGAGGCGGACTCTACCAAGAGACACTACCCTGGCGAGCTTGTATGGTCTCCGGACTCGAAGCGTTTCGCCACGATGAAGTGGGACATGAGGAAGCTGGACGATCTTTGGGTTATCAATTCCGTGGGCGGGAAGCGTCCCGAACTGGAGACCTACAAGTACCAGATGCCCGGCGAGCCGGGGCCTAAAGGCTACCTGTACATGTTCACCATGAACGATTCACGCACAGAAGCCTCTTTCAAGCAGATCAAGAGCCAGGCGTTCAAAGACCAGGAAGTGTCGCTGCAAAACGCCAGAAGGACAGCCAAGGACAACTATCTGGATTTCTGGAAGAACGAGTGGCTGGGCGACAACTCCGGGTTCTATCTCGTGCGCCAGAGCCGTGACCTCAAGAGGCTGGATCTCTGCTGGGTAGGAGTTGATTCTGACTCGACAAAAACCATTATTTCCGAGAGGGAAAGAACCTACGTGGAATATCGGACTCCGTTCCTTATCGGTGGCGGAAAGCAGATCCTGCACTGGTCTGAGCGCAACGGTTGGGCAAACATCTACCTATATAATAATGATGGGGCATTTGTCAGGAATCTGACCGACGGGGCCTTCCATGTGGAGGACATTCTCGGCGTGAACGAGAAGGAGGGTTACATCCTGCTGAGTGCCTGCGGTGTGAACAAGGACGAGAATCCTTACCAGATGCACACGTTCAGGGTCCCGCTCACAGGCGGTACTCTCCAACAGCTGGACATGAACGACATGGACGTGCTCTCTACAGCCAGCGATGACGCCAAGTACTTCGTGGCCAACTATTCACGTGTAGATTGGACCCCGGCGGTGGCCTTGTTCTCGGCTGCCGGCAAGAGAATCTCCGACCTTGAGACCGCTGACCTGAGCCTGTTGTTCGAGGCCGGCTACAAGTTCCCGGAGAGGTTCAAGGTGAAAGCCGCCGATGGAGTCACTGACCTCTACGGAGCAATGTACAAGCCTTACGACTTCGACTCCACAAAGGTCTATCCGATCTGTGACTATGTCTACCCTGGCCCTCAAGTGGAAGCCAACAACATCTCATGGAGCAAGGGCTTTACCCGCACGGACAGGCTCGCTCAGCTGGGAATGATCGTCATCACGGTCGGCAACCGTGGCGGGCATCCTAACCGTTCCAAGTGGTACCACAACTACGGCTACGGCAACCTTCGCGACTATGGCCTTGAGGATCAGAAATATGCCATCCAGCAGCTCGGTGCAAGACATTCATTCATCGACCTTGACAGGGTTGGAATCCACGGGCATTCCGGCGGCGGATTCATGAGCACAGCCGCGATTCTTAAATATCCTGACTTCTTCAAGGTTGCGGTCTCCTGCGCCGGCAACCACGACAACAGCATCTACAACCGCTGGTGGAGTGAGCAGCATCACGGAGTCCTGGAGAAGATCGACAAGGGTGACACCACGTTCGTCTATAGCATCAAGACCAATCCGGAGATCGCCGGAAACCTGAAAGGCCACCTGATGCTCGTGCACGGGGACATCGACAACAACGTCCACCCAGCCAACACCATCCGAGTGGTCAACGCCTTGATCAGGGCCAACAAAAGGTTCGACATGCTGATTCTACCTGGCCAGCGTCACGGCTTCGGTGACATGAACGAATATTTCTTCTGGCGCATGGCCGACTACTACGCCGAGTGGCTCATCGGTGACTCCGAGCGCTGGAAGCCGGACATCACGCAGATGAACAATGACTAACGCCTTGCCACCCTGATCCGTGGCAGACAAGCGACTGACAATCAGATTATTAAAAGAATATGCTCCTGCCGGTTTATGGTAGGAGCATATTCTTTTATCGATTGGCGATCAATTAGTTGACTGCCACGACAACCGCTGTTTTTATTTAACCTCTAAGTACTGTTGGACTTTAGAATGAAGGGAGCCTTTGCCGTAGCCGGTCCAGGTGTCGATGACCTTGGACTCCGGGGAAATCAGGACGAAATGCGGGATTCCGCTCACCTGATACGAGGCGGTCAGGCCTATGCCCCAGGACTTCAATTCATTCCACTCATAGCAATCGGATTTTTTCTCCTTTACAACCTTGAGCCACGTGCTCTTAGGATCAAGGCTCACACGGACGAAAGCCAGTTTGTCAGCATACTTTCTTGCGACCTCGTTTCCTTCCGGAACAGATTCCATGCACGGACCGCAGCCAAGACTCCAGAAATCCAGAAGAATGAACTTTCCGGTGAATTCGGACAGATGATGGAGATTTCCTTCCGTATCGTAAAGGTCACCGTCAGCCATGACGTCCCCGACATTGACAACTTTTTGAGGATTGAGACTTGCGGAGATAACCTGCCCCTGCTCCGTCTCGAGGTCAGCCGGAGAAAGACGTGAGTATAGTTCCTGAATCAAATCATTGTCAAAAGACATGTAGCCGCTCCGAATCGCTCTGGCCACCATCGCCAACTCATCCATCCAACGTGCAGTGACAGGGGCCGTCCTCATATATTCAAGAACCTTATGTTCAGCGATGCTGTCAAGTGGTTCGTAAAGCCGTCTGAGCGAGTTCACTTTTCTCCATGCGGCACGTCTCTCCTCGCCTTGAAGACCTCTGAGACCTTTCAATATGTCTGCCTCCTCGACGGCATAGGCCAATGCCCGCCTCTTTTCCGGGAACTGGACCGCAAGGAATTCATTTTCGGTTTTCTGCTCAGGGATTCGGCTTTTGACCATCCATGTCAGGAGCAGATTATCTTCTCCAGTGACCTTGACTTTCTCTCCGTGCTTTACCCAGACCGGTAGCGGCAGATTCGGAAAACCCTTGCTGAAAGAAACGAGCCCAAAACGGGCTGGACCTCCGGAGATTGTGTCACGGAACTCGAAGCGGCCGCCGATGACCGTGTCGCTCACCACCAGAGACATCATCCGGCCCTCGTTCTTAAAAAGATTGATGACAGTGCTGTCGGGAATATTCCTGACAAGTCCTTCAATAAGATACTCGCCATCACCGACGCTGTTCCCGGTGCATCCGGCCCAAAGACCGATCGCGACTAATGCCGCCATTACATTTATTTTCCTCATATCCAATAAAGTCCCGTGAGCAAAGGTATGAAATCACGCTCTATGAATATTCCCAAAAACTAACAGTTTCTAAACCTCTTTCCAACCTTGAGCCAGAATAGGATGCTCCAAACCATCCGGAGAGACGAGGACGGAACCGACTTCCGGCTGGGCCAGATGACCGATGATGTCAAAGGTCTGGAAGTCACGGCGGAATTTTTCGGCTGAAAGGATAGGAATCGTGAACAGGAGACGGAAGTCATCCCCCCCGTTCATGGCGGCTGAGATAGGATCAATGTCAAGTTCCTTGCCGGAAGCGAAACTGTTCCCCTCGAAAGGGATCCTGTCAGCGTAGATCTTCACCCCGAGACCAGTGTCGCGGGAAAGCCGCTTAACAGCGTCTGAAAGGCCATGAGCGACAAGGTAGCCGTTTGATGGATAGATCTGTGCCTCTTCAAGGCGGCTCACTGTCGAAGTGCTCAACTCTGGCTTGAGATAACTGCCAATCAGCATCTTATATTTCTCAAGATCCGGTTGCGCAGAATCATCTTTAGCCTTCTCGAAAGCCTTTTTGCCACGTTCCAGAATTTGTTGGCCAAGGAAGGCCGCCCCCAGACTTCCCGACACACAGACAAGATCCATGCTTCTTGCCTTGGCCGTGCGTCCTTTGGTCAGTTTAAATTCCTCACCGACTGCCGAGACGCTGATGTTCAAGCCATTCGGAGACGGAACAAGATCCAGATCCAACGCTGAGAAACCATGCTCCTTGGCTGCCGTGACTATTCCTTGCCACAGTTCCTTGACGTGGCCGAAGTCCAGTTTGGTGGAAACGCCCAACCTCACGTTAAGAAGCCTCGGATGAGCCATCCCGGCATAGACTTCTCCCGCCACTGCCACAACAGACTTGTAGCCAAGATGTTTGAGCGGGAAATATGTCAGGTCGAAGTCCATCCCTTCCACGAAAAGCCGCGAGGCGGAAATCAGCGTGTTTCCTGCTCCGGACTCAAAGCTAATCCTTTCCGCACGAGAAAAAACGCTACCCTCAAAAAGCAGATCTATTGCCCGCTCTTTGCCATATTCATTGAATGTCTCTTCAGCCATAATTGCGTTACTTTATC
The DNA here is from genome assembly GCA_002438845.1 of Bacteroidales bacterium UBA6366. Taxonomy (GTDB): domain Bacteria; phylum Bacteroidota; class Bacteroidia; order Bacteroidales; family UBA932; genus Cryptobacteroides. Next base: position 2,680 of record DJRG01000079.1, on the reverse strand, counting down.
AGAAGAATCGAGAATGACATGATGGTTCCTGTGTAATATTTTAATTGAGCCTAACCGCAGCCTTGAATCATCACTAAGAAGCTATTTTTGATTTGTTTGAAATGTTCTTTGATATAAAAAACTTCAAACGAACAATTCAAAAACAGCTTCTAAGATCACTAACAAGGATGGTTGCCCTATGTTTATCCCTGCCTGATGGACTCAATCTTTTCCAACGACAAGCCCGTGGCAACCACGATTTGCTCTACCGGGATGCCTAACGACAACAAAGACTTGGCGACTTTCTCCATTCCTTTCTCCATCCATTTCTCAACGCCTTCCGCCCTGCCTTGTTCGACACCCGCCTTAAAGCCCTTGCGGTAGCCTTGCTGTTCAGCTCCCTCAATGTACGGAAGCATCTCTTTTTCTGTCATCATATCGTTGAAATAATTATCAATCTCCTTGTCGTCCAGACCGCTGACACGCATCGCCCGCTCCAACATGTCAAACTCCGCATCTTTCTCTGACCTCGACTTCGCAAATATAGCGAAATTTCTGAATATCCTGCACCACGCAGCGACTGGGCTGTCATATTCATCACTGTAGCGCATTATTCTTGGCAATTCCAACAGGTAGAACGACATCCGATCACCGAACGGCTCGGCCGTCTCGATCTCCTGAAGACGGTAATGATACAGGATCTTGCCCTCGGGGGAGTTCGGATGGTCATCCTCGTAATTCATGATACAGATGACCTTGACGGGAGACAGGGAATATTTCTCATCCCCGCGTTTCACCTGCCTGGTCACCAGCCTTGAGCCGTAAAAGATCAGACGGTCGCGCTGGTCGAAACGCGACGCCCTCTGCATCTCCACAAGGATCGTCCCGTTTGGCGTCTGGCAGAGGAGGTCGAACAGTATACGCTTGTCATGCTGAGAGACTTCCGTCAGTTCCGTGTTACGGAACTCCACCGAGGTGATGTCCTCCTGAAGGATGTCGTTAAGCAAACGGACAAGCAGGTCCGGGTGGTTCTGGAACAGGTACTTGAACGCCCAGTCGCAGGTCAGGTCAAGGTATTCCGGCGTGGCGAGGCGCTGCGCGTAGGCATCTTTCTCCTCCTCCGACATCCCGACGAACCGCCCGTCGCCCTCAATCAGCCTGAGGCAGTGGCGGTAGCGTTTAAGGTACTGTTCCTCCTCTGATGCAGCGACCGGGCAGCCTGCCGTTTTCCGTCCATCTGTGAATTTCCGATCTGTAGCCTCTTGGTTAACATCATCTTGGCCAGAAGACCGTTGGCCGCTTAAGTCACGGCCAACGGTCTTCTGGCCAATGGTCTTTTGGTTAATGGTTGTCTGGTCATCAGTCTTACGCCCAACGGCCTTGTTTGTCTCTGAAATCTCCATAGTCAAAGTAACTTTAATTCTTGATTGGTTACAAAACCCCGAACATGCGCCGGAACCCATCCGCAATATCGCAATTGTCAACGTGAAAAACGATAAAGAAACATACAATATTCTTAAAAAACAGAAATTTTTCACGTCTTACCCCCAAAGAAACCCCTATTTGAGGCGCATCGCCCCTCTCATCACTCTCGGCAAAGCTCTCACTCCCAACTCTCACAAGGCAATCCAGACAAGTTCAATCAAGTCCAATTCGGAGGTCTTATTGATATTGAAGAAGCCCAAATTCGACCACAAATCAAAGGTCCGGCCTTGAGCCATAGGAGACTTCGAACTCTCTTTGGCAGCACTTGGAGCCATTATCGCTCTCCAAGAGTGCTCGCTGCACCATTGGGCGGCATTTTTAGCCATTATCGTCGTTCAAGAGTGTTCCGTTGCACCCCTGAGCGACGTTTTACCACGGAAACGTCGCCCAAGCCTTCTCTGAAAGATCCCGGAAGAACGTATCAACATCACATAAGCACCGCCGTTCTCCGAAATGAGGAATGGCGGTGCCTTATTCATCTCAACAGATACACTAAGAAGCTGTTTTGAAATTATTGGAAAAATTTGTTAGCATAATCACCGAAAAGGCGAGTTGCACCATTGTCTCAGCGGTATCGGCCAGAAATTCGTAGTCGATAGTGAGTCTGCGGAAGTTCTCAAGCCAGGAGAAGGAGCGCTCGACAATCCATCGTTTCGGAAGCACCTGAAATTTTGTCGGGCATTCGTCAGGCCTGAGCACGACCTCCACGGCCCAGCCGAATTTTTCCGTCACCCAGTCTCCAAGCGAGCCTTGGTATCCACCGTCGGCAAGAATCTTCTTCAGGCGCAGGAGTCGATGATTCCGAGGCTGGGGCTCTCCGTGCGGCCCGCAGCCTTGCGGGAGAGTGCGTGCAGACTGTCCATTATGTCCTCAATCACTCCCTCGAACTTCCACTTGCGGAAGTAATAGTACACGGTCTGCCATGGGGCGAAGTCCTTGGGGAGCATGCGCCACTGGCAGCCGGTCTTGATTATGTAAAGTATCGCGTCCATTATCCCACGGAGAGGATGTTTCCTCCAGGGCAACCGCATCAAAATACCTCCTGCCTTTTGGGTACGGTAATGCGGAGATGACATCTTCGACCCTTATAATAACCGCCAGCGGAAATAAGTGTTGCAATATGTGAAAAAAAATCGCGCAAAATCCCCGAAACTATTGCATATGTCATTGATTTTTAGTAACTTCGATACTTACTAATAAGTATTGAATCAATGGC
>DJRG01000048.1 GCA_002438845.1 Bacteroidales bacterium UBA6366 | reverse complement strand
GGTTAAAGGACCTCTTGGTGAGCTGAGCCAGAAAGTTGATCCGGACATCACCGTCACCATCGAGGATAATGAAATCAAGTTCACCCGCCCTACTGACCAACCAAGACATCGTTCGATGCACGGTCTTTACCGCGCGCTTGTGCACAACATGGTTGTAGGTGTCTCCACCGGCTACCAGACCAAGCAGGAATTCGTAGGTGTAGGTTACCGTGTCGCGGCTCAGGGTCAGCTCCTGACTTTCTCTCTCGGTTATTCACACGACGTTCAGCTGATGCTCGCTCCTGAGATCAAGGCTGAGGTTCCTGATGTGAAGAAAGGTGAGAATCCTGTCCTTATCCTCAAGAGCATCGACAAGCAGCTCATCGGACAGGTGGCGGCCAAGATTCGTTCACTCCGCAAGCCTGAACCTTACAAGGGCAAGGGTATCAAGTTCGCCGGCGAGCAGCTTCGTCGCAAGGCCGGTAAGACTGCTGGAGCTAAATAATAGGAGGACATAGATATGGCATTGAATAGAATTGAAAGAAGAAGAAGAGTCCATTACCGCATCCGTAAGCATGTCAATGGAACTGCCGAGAGGCCAAGAATGGTTGTCTTCAGAAGCAACAAGCAGATCTACGTCCAGGTTGTGGACGATCAGCAGGGTGTTACACTCGTTGCTGCTGCTTCCAATGATAAGGTCCTTGCCGCTGAGTGCAAAGGCAAGACTGGAATCGAGGCTGCGGCCATCGTAGGAAAGGCGATCGCTGAGCGTGCCAAGGAGAAGGGTATCACCACCATCTCTTTTGACCGTGGAGGTTACCTCTATCACGGTAGAGTTAAAAGTTTGGCCGACGCTGCCCGTGAAGGTGGCCTTATTTTCTAATTGAAAGACTATGGCAAATACAAATGTTAAAAGAGTAAAGACATCTGATCTTGAATTGAAAGACAGATTGGTCGCCATCCAGAGAGTGACTAAGGTCACTAAGGGTGGTCGTCACTTCCGTTTCGCCGCGATTGTGGTTGTGGGTGACGAGAACGGCGTTGTTGGTTATGGTCTTGGAAAAGCCAATGAGGTAACTGCCGCCATCGCTAAGGGTGTTGAGGACGCCAAGAAGAATCTTGTGAAGATTCCTATCATCAACACAACCATTCCGCATGAGCAGGAATCCAAGTTCGGAGGCTCTGTTGTATTCATGAAGCCGGCTGCCCCTGGTACCGGTGTGAAGGCTGGTGGTGCCATGCGTGCCGTGTTTGAGTCAGCCGGTGTCCAGAACGTGCTCGCAAAGTCAAAGGGCTCATCAAACCCTCACAACCTTGTGAAAGCAACTGTCGCCGCGCTTACCCAGATGAGGGACGCCTACACTGTGGCCGGTCTCCGCGGAATTCCTATGAGCAAAGTATTTAACGGTTAGGAGGAGACACAGTTATGGCAAAACTTAAGATAACACAGGTAAGAAGCAAGAACGGAGCGACAAAGAGGCAGATCGCTAATCTGACCACTCTTGGCATCCGCAGAATGCACCAGACCGTGGAGGTCGAAAAGACTCCGGTGACAGAAGGCCAGCTCGCCAAGATCCGTCACCTTGTTGAAGTTGAAGAAATCTAATCAGGAGGACGAATAGATGAAACTGGAAAATTTGAAACCTGCAAAAGGTGCGACTCATAACAGCAAACGTCTTGGCCGTGGTCAGGGTTCCGGTAAGGGTGGTACTTCCACCCGTGGTACCAAGGGTGCCCAGGCCCGTGCAGGCTATGAACACAAAATCGGTTTCGAGGGTGGTCAGATGCCTATTCAGAGACGTGTCCCTAAGTTCGGATTCAAGAACCCGACCAGAATTGAGTACAAGGCAGTCAACGTGGCTGCTATCCAGGCTCTTTCCGAGCGGCTCGGAAAGGCTGAGATCGGCATCGAGGACATCAAGGCAGCCGGACTCGCCGACGCCAAGGAACTCGTGAAGGTTCTTGGCAACGGTGAGATCACAGCCGCTGTAAATGTCACAGCTGACGCATTCTCGGCTTCCGCTGTCACCAAGATCGAGGCTGCCGGCGGTAAGACAATCGTAATCGGCAAATAGCGATGAAGAAGTTTATTGAGACAATAAAGAACATCTTCAAGATCGAGGAGCTCCGTACGAGACTCGGCTACACGTTCCTTCTCGTCCTGGTCTACAGGTTGGGTTGCTTCATCGTGCTGCCTGGTATCGACACGACCTTGCTGGCCTCCCTTCAGGACAGCACCCAGCAAGGACTCGTCGGTCTCTTGAATATGTTCTCAGGAGGTGCCTTCGGTAACGCTTCCATCTTTGCGTTGGGAGTGATGCCGTACATCTCCGCATCAATCGTGATTCAGCTTCTGGGCATGTTCGTCCCTTACTTCAGGAAACTCCAGATGGAGGGCGAAAGTGGCCGCAGGAAGATGAATCAGCTCACCAGATACCTCACCATTCTCATCCTTTGCATCCAGGGCCCAGCTTACATCGCTTCTATCCACAGCCAGATCCCGGGCGCCGCTTTCCTTGCGGAGACCCAGCTTGGCTGGAGCAGATTCATGTACAACCTTGTGGCCACCATCATCCTGATGTCAGGCTCGATGTTCGTCATGTGGCTTGGTGAAAGGATCACTGACAGGGGTATCGGCAACGGTATCTCCCTGATCATCATGATCGGTATCGTGGCCCGTCTGCCGTTCGCCCTCGTGAGTGAGGTTGGTACGAAACTCAGCACGACAGCCGGTGGCGGTCCTATCGCCCTGATCGTCGAGCTCATCATCTGGTTCCTTGTCATTGTCGCGACCATCGCGCTTGTACAGGGTGTCAGAAGAGTTCCTGTTCAGTACGCCAAGAGAGTTGTCGGCAACAGACAGTACGGTGGTGTACGTCAGTACATCCCTCTTAAGATCAACGCCGCCGGTGTGATGCCGATCATCTTCGCCCAGGCTTTGATGCTGTTCCCGCTTCTGTTCTCCCGCTTTGACGCGACCAGAGGCCTTGCCGCCACTCTCGGTAACTACACCGGATTCTGGTATAACCTGATTTTCGGATTCCTCGTCGTAATCTTCACGTACTTCTACACCGCCGTCACTGTGAATCCAACCATGATGGCCGAGGACATGAAGAAGAACGGAGGATTCATCCCTGGCGTGAAGCCTGGAAAGGCCACGGTGAACTACCTTGACTCAATCATGTCCAAGGTGACGCTCCCGGGATCCATATTCCTCGCCATCATCGCCATTCTCCCTGCTTTCGCCAGGATTATGGGCGTTCAGGACCAGTTCGCAAGCTTCTACGGCGGTACCTCGCTGTTGATCCTTGTGGGTGTTGTCCTTGACACACTTCAGCAGATTGAGAGTTATCTTCTGATGCGTCACTATGACGGTCTGATGAAGACTGGACGTATCAGCGGACGTTCTGGAATGTAATTTTGATAATCACAGGATTGATGGTTAAGCCTAAGACAGAAGAGGAAATCGAATTGTTGCGCGAGAATGCCATTCTTGTCTCCAAGACATTGGCGGAAGTCGGCAAGGTGGTCGCCCCGGGTGTGACAACCGCGAGGTTGAATGAGGTGGCCGAGACTTTTATCCGTGACAACGGAGCGATTCCTAGTTTTCTTGGATTCGAGGGTTTTCCCGCCGCGATATGTACATCGGTCAACGATGTTGTCGTCCACGGTTTTCCGTCGGACTATGTCCTGAAGGAGGGCGACATCGTGTCGGCTGACATAGGCACCTTGTATAAAGGATATAACGGAGATTCGGCTTACACTTTCCCGGTCGGGGAGGTGGACGCCGAGACCCGTAAGCTTATGGACGTGACCAAGGCTTCGCTCTACAAGGGCATTGAGGCCGCGGTGGCCGGCAACAGGACCGGAGACATCGGACACGCGGTGCAATCGTACGCTGAGTCATTCGGCTTCTCGGTTGTCCGTGAACTTGAAGGACATGGACTCGGGAAGGAGATGCACGAGGCTCCCGGCGTGCCGAACTACGGGCGTCAGGGTCACGGGTGCAGACTTGTGGATGGAATGGTCATCTGCATCGAACCAATGATCAATGCAGGGGGCAGAGGAGTGTATGTGGCCAGAAATGGCTGGGCTGTACACACTTCCGACCACAGGAACGCGGCTCACTATGAGCTTACGGTTGTTGTTCGTAAAGGCAAGGCGGAACAACTGTCAACGTTTGATTATATAGAAAGTACTGGTAAATTTTAAAGTGTTTTTTCAATGTCCAAACAAGTAGCGATAGAACAAGACGGAAAAGTGATCGAGACTCTTCCCAACGCGATGTTCAAGGTGGAGCTTGAGAACGGTCATGTCCTTCTCTGCAACATCTCCGGCAAGATGAGAATGAATTTCATCCACATCCTCCTTGGAGACAAGGTGAGGGTTGAAATTTCACCTTATGATTTGACTAAGGGAAGAATATCTTTCAGGTACAAATAAAAATATTCACGATATGAAAGTCAAAACATCCATCAAGAAGCGCAGCGATGATTGCAAGATCGTCAGACGCAAAGGTCGTCTTTATGTCATCTGCAAGAAGAACCCTAAGTTCAAGATGCGCCAGGGATAACAGTAGTTTGTAAAACAAATAAAGTTTAAGATAAATTATGGCAAGAATAGCCGGTGTTGATTTACCGAACAACAAAAGGGGTGAGATAGGTCTCACCTACATCTACGGTATCGGCCGCAGCTCCGCGAGAGAGATTCTCCAGAAGTGCGGTATCGATTACGACATCAAGGTCGGTGAATGGAATGATGATCAGGTTGCCGCTATCCGTACCCTCATCACTGAGGAGTATAAGATTGAGGGTGAGCTTCGTTCCTCCGTCCAGATGAACATCAAACGACTGATGGATATCGGTTGCTACAGAGGTATCCGTCATCGTATCGGTCTTCCTGTACGTGGCCAGAGCACAAAGAACAATGCCCGTACAAGAAAGGGAAAGAAGAAGACCGTCGCAAACAAGAAGAAGGCGACCAAGTAAAATCAGATGAATTATGGCAAAGAAAACAACATCATCAAAGAGAGTTGTCAAGGTTGAGGCTACGGGCCAGGCCCATATTTCATCAACCTTCAATAATGTGATCATTTCCCTGACCAACAATCAGGGACAGGTGATCAGTTGGTCCTCAGCCGGCAAGAGCGGCTTCAGAGGTTCCAAGAAGAACACCCCTTACGCCGCTCAGGTGGCTGCCGAGGATGCCGCCAAGACCGCTTTCGACGCCGGTCTCCGCAAGGTGAAAGTCTTCGTCAAGGGTCCTGGAGCCGGCCGTGAGTCAGCCATCAGAACCATCAACAATGCTGGAATCGTTGTCACTGAGATTGTTGACGTGACCCCGATGCCACACAACGGATGTAGACCAAAAGGCCGTCGTAAAGTCTAATCAATGAATTAAAATAAAAATTACTATGGCAAGATATATTGGTCCAAGCACAAAGATCGCCCGCAAGTTCGGCGAGCCTATATTCGGAAGCGACAAGGATTTCGAGAAGAGAAACTATCCTCCGGGACAGCATGGTCTGGCCGCGAAGCGCAAGAAGCAGCGTGAGTATGGAATCCAGCTCAAGGAAAAGCAGAAGGTCAGATACATGTATGGCCTTCTTGAGCGTCAGTTCCACAACACCTATCTCAAGGCTTCCAAGATGGCGGGTCTGAGAGGTGAGAACCTCCTCCTCCTCCTTGAGTCAAGACTTGACAATGTTGTCTACAGAATTGGCATCGCTCCTACAAGGGCCGCCGCGAGACAGCTTGTAAGCCACGCTCACATCACCCTTAACGGTGAGGTCTGCAACATTCCTTCAGTTCAGGTGAAACCTGGGGATGTGGTTGCTGTCAGAGAGCGTTCAAAGAGCCTTGAGGTCATTCAGAAGGCTGTCGCTTCAGCTCCTAAATATTCCTGGATCGAGTTTGACCCTAAGGCGCTTTCAGGCAAGTTCCTGAATCTCCCTGCAAGGGCAGACATTCCTGAGAACATCAACGAACAGCTCATCGTAGACCTGTACTCTAAGTAGAATTAACACCCAAAAAGAATTAATATGGCAATCTTGGCATTTCAGAAACCGGACAAGGTGATAATGCTCGAAGGCACCGATACAGTCGGCCGCTTCGAATTCAGGCCTCTTGAGCCTGGGTACGGGCAGACCATCGGCAATGCTCTCAGACGCATTCTTCTCGCCTCTCTGGAAGGTTTTGCTATCAGCCAGATCAGGATTTCCGGCGTGGATCAAGAGTTCGCGACGATTCCTGGTGTGATCGAGGGGATGCAGGACGTCATCCTGAACCTTAAGCAAGTAAGGTTCAAGAGGATGGTTGATTCCGTCGACTCTGAGGTAGCAAACATTGTGATTAGCGGTAAGAATGAGTTTACCGCGGAGGATATTTCTAAAGGATTGTCTTCTTTCAAGGTGTTGAACCCTGAGCAGCACATCTGCTCACTCGAACCGTCAGTCACTCTTGAGATTTCCTTGACCATCACCAAAGGCCGTGGATTCGTTCCGGCCGAGGAGATGAGGGAGGAGAACACACCGATAGGCACTGTCCTTGTCGATGCGGTCTACACCCCTATCAGAAAGGTCAATTGGACGGTTGAGAACTGGCGTGTCGAGCAGAAGACCGACTACGAGAAGCTGAACCTTGAGATAATCACTGACGGATCTATCTCTCCGAATATGGCGCTTCAGGAGGCGGCCAGTATCCTGATCTATCACTTCAAGCTTTTCACTGATGACAAGAAGATCTCCATCGAGAGCGCTGTCGAGTCAGACTCAAAGGAACTCGACGAGGAAAGCCTCAGGATGAGACATCTTCTTCTCACCAAGCTTTCGGACATGGGACTCTCCGTGAGGGCGTACAACTGTCTGAAGGCCGCTGACATCGACACATTCGCGGATCTTGTTTCCTATTCAAGGAATGAACTCATGAAGTTCAGGAATTTCGGAAAGAAGTCCCTCAATGAGATCGACCAGCTTGTGGAGAAGATGAAGCTCCAGTTCGGGATGGATGTAAGAAAATATAATATTGAACCCAAGAAAAAGAACGCATAGAAATGAGGCACAATAAAGCAATCAATCATCTTGGCCGCAAGTCAGGCCACCGCAAGGCTCTGTTGGCCAACCTGGCGACTTCTTTGATCATGCATAAGAGGATCACGACAACCGTGGCTAAGGCCAAGGCCCTCAAGTCATACGTTGAACCTCTCATCACCAAGTCAAAGGAAGACACGACTCATTCCCGCAGAACCGTTTTCAGCTACCTTAAGAACAAGGAGGCTGTCAAGGAACTCTTCGGGGTGATCTCTGCGAAGATCGCAGACCGTCCGGGAGGCTACACCCGCGTACTGCACCTTGGCTTCCGTCAGGGTGACGGAGCCGACATGGCTCTCATCGAGCTTGTGGACTTCAACGAGGCCGCTCTTGCCAGCAAGAAGGAGGAGAAGAAGTCAACACGTCGTAGCCGCGCCAAGAAGGCGGACGCTCCGAAGGTGGAGGAGACTCCTGCCGAGGCTCCTGCACAGGAGGCTCCGAAGGCTGAGTAACAGCCGGAGCAGGCATGAATATAATGGCGGCTGGCATCCAGTCGCCATTTTTTTAATCTTTTTTGTCATCAGATATGTAAAGGTCACCACATTTTTCTTATATTTGCGGTCTGAGAGGGTTCGTGGAACCTTTTTTTTGGTGAAATAATATAAATCGTTATAACTAATCAATTTATGAATTATCTGTTCTATTTTGTGCCAGCGGCTTCTTTGATAGCCCTCTTCTTTGCGTGGTTCTTTTACCATCAGATGAAGAAAGAGAATGAAGGCACACCGACAATGAAGGAGATCGCCCAGTATGTCCGTGAGGGCGCAATGGCATACCTCAAACAACAGTACAAGGTTGTTGGAATTGTCTTTGTTATTTTGGCGGTCTTGTTCAGCATCCTCGCTTTCGGTTTCGGAGTGCAGAACAAGTGGGTGCCTTTCGCGTTCCTGACCGGAGGATTCTTCTCCGCTCTTGCCGGCTACATCGGCATGAGGACAGCCACTTACGCTTCCGCCAGGACAGCCAACGCTGTCAGCAAGTCCCTTAATTCCGGTCTTAAGCTGGCTTTCCGTTCCGGAGCCGTGATGGGTTTGACCGTCGTGGGCCTCGGCCTTCTCGACATCTCGATCTGGTGGGTTGTCCTCAATGCTTTTGTCCATGAGGCCAGCGAGTCGCAGACCCTTGTTGTCATCACTACCACGATGCTTACTTTCGGAATGGGAGCCTCTACCCAGGCCCTTTTCGCCAGGGTTGGCGGCGGCATCTACACCAAAGCCGCTGATGTGGGCGCCGACATTGTCGGGAAAGTCGAGCAGGACATCCCTGAGGATGACCCGAGGAACCCTGCCACGATCGCGGACAACGTGGGTGACAATGTGGGTGACGTGGCCGGAATGGGCGCTGACCTTTACGAGTCTTATTGCGGTTCGGTGCTCGCTACGATGGCGCTCGGAGCGTCAGCTTTCTTCGGAGATGTCGACGCGCAGATGAGAGCCATCATGGCCCCGATGATGATCGCGGCCATCGGCGTGGTTCTTTCCATCATCGGCATCTACGCCGTAAGGACAAAGGAGGGAGCAGGGCTTCAGCAGCTGCTCAAGTCACTCAGCGTCGGGACCAACCTCAGCGCCTGCCTTATCGCCGTGCTTACATTCATAGTGTTCTACGTGCTTGGTTTCAGCAATTGGTGGCAGCTCAGCCTGTCGGTGATCGCCGGTCTGCTTTCCGGAGTCATCATCGGCAAAGCCACGGAGTATTACACGTCACATTCCTACAAACCGACACAGGATCTGGCCGAGAGCTCTCAGACCGGTCCTGCCACCGTCATCATCAACGGTATCGGTCTGGGAATGATTTCAACCTGTGTCCCTGTCGTGACGATTGTGGCCGCCATCCTGGTTTCCTACCTTTGCGCGACTGGCTTCTCCTTTGATCCGGCCTACATCAGCAACGGTCTGTACGGAATCAGTATCGCCGCTGTCGGAATGCTTTCCACCCTTGGAATAACCCTCGCCACGGATGCCTACGGCCCTATCGCGGACAATGCGGGAGGAAACGCGCAGATGAGCGAGCTGGATCCTGAGGTCCGCCGCCGTACCGACACCCTTGACGCCCTCGGCAACACAACCGCCGCCACTGGAAAGGGCTTCGCCATAGGCTCGGCCGCCCTCACCGCTCTCGCTCTCCTCGCTTCTTACATTGAAGAGATCAAGATCGGTCTCCAGCATGCGGGAGTTCTTCTTCTTGAAGTCGGTGACAAGGTTGTCAAAGTGACAGAGGCCACCATTCCGGAGATGGTCAACTATTATCAGGTCAACCTGATGAATCCGCGTGTCCTCGCCGGAGTCTTTGTGGGTGCCATGATGGCATTCCTCTTCTGCGGAATGACAATGAACGCCGTGGGTCGCGCCGCGCAGAAAATGGTGGTCGAGGTCCGTCGCCAGTTCAGAGAGATAAAAGGCATCCTTGAGGGTAAACAACGTCCTGATTACAAGCGCTGTGTGGAGATCTCGACAAAGGCCGCGCAGCATGAGATGATTGTTCCTTCACTCACTGCGATCATCGTTCCTGTTCTGGTTGGTATCATTCTTGGAGAGGCAGGCGTCATGGGACTTCTCATAGGCGGACTTGGCGCCGGATTCATCCTTGCGATCTTCCTTGCTAATTCGGGTGGCGCATGGGACAATGCCAAGAAATACGTTGAGGATGGGCATTTCGGCGGCAAGAATTCCGTCAACCATCATGCTACCGTTGTCGGAGACACTGTCGGAGATCCTTTCAAAGACACGTCCGGACCGTCGCTGAACATCCTTATCAAGTTGATGAGCATGGTCTCAATCGTGATGGCAGGACTTATTGTCATGATTCACGGTTAATGAATATGACGAACTTACATTAATATAAGAATGAAAAAAGTTACCATCAGAGATGTGGCGAGAGAAGCCGGGGTGTCAGTCACCCTGGTTTCTTTCGTGATGAATGCTAAAATGGGTAAGGACGGCAGGTTGGACTGTCCGGTCAATCCGGACACGGCGGAGCGGGTCCTTCAGGTTGCCAAGAGGCTTGGTTACAGGCGAAACAATGCGGCTGCGTCGCTGAGGAGCGGCAGGTCGCACTCCATCGCCGTGATTGTCTCGGACATCGCCAACCCTTTCTTCGCGGAGATCTGCAGAAACATTGAGAACATCGCCTACAAGGACGGTTTCACGGTGATTTTCGCAAGCTCTGAGGAGAACCCGCATAAGCTTGCCCATCTGGTCGAGACCATGGTGGGGTACAATGTGGAGGGCCTTATCGTGGCTCCATGCCTCGGGGCGGAGGCGGCGTTGGCGAGGGCGATCAGCATCGGAATCCCTACAGTCTTGATAGACAGGAATATGCCGGGAGATGAATTCGGTCGTGTCCTTGTCGACAACGTTGACGCCGGCAAGATGGCCACAAAGTACCTACTCCATCAGGGGTTCGGCAAGATCGAGATGATCTCCTATAAGTCCGGCGTGACCAGTTTGACGGATAGAGAGTCCGGTTACGCCACGGCGATGAGCGAGGCCGGCCTGAAAGATGACATAAGGGTACACAAGATTGAATATGACACCGAGGCCGCGAAGAAAGATGTCATCGAGGTGCTGCGCGAGGCGGCCAAGCGTGGGACGGAGGCGTTCATCCTTCCGACCAAGAGGATAGCCATGTACGGCTTCAACGCCCTCAACGCCCTTGGCTTGAGCATGCCTAAGGATTTCTCTTTCGTCTGCTTCGACGAGAGCGATGTCTACGAGCTGAACAAGCCGGTTGTGCCTCACATCATCCAGCCTTTGTCAGAGATCGCTGTCAAGTCCTTTGATCTTCTTCAGAAGATGATAGAAGGTGATGTGGCGGCAGAGGAAAAGACCTCCCTGCTTAAGGTTAAACTTGTGCTGGGAGGCCGTTTCGGTGGGGAATCGACAGAAGCGTCGTTCTAGATAATCGTATTGTAGATTTTTTCAGCTTGAGCCTTGCGGTAGGCATCCAGCTTTTTCGAGACGGCAGTGTCTTGGAGGGCGAGGATTTCTGCCGCAAGGATTGCTGCGTTCTTTGCTCCTCCGATCGCGACAGTCGCCACCGGAATTCCTGTCGGCATCTGGACCATTGACAGCAGTGAATCCAACCCGCCGAGGGCCTTGGTCTGCATCGGCACGGCGATCACAGGCAGCGTGGTGAGTCCGGCGGCCACTCCGGCCAGATGCGCGGCTCCGCCGGCTCCGGCAATGACCACACTGAACCCACGCTCTTTGAGAGCTTTGGTATATTCAAACATCAATTCCGGGGTTCTGTGGGCGCTGATCACCCTTTTTTCAAACTCGATCCCGAAGTCGGAAAGGATCTGCTCTGCTCCCGACATGACCTCATAGTCGCTTGTGGAGCCCATGATAATTGCTACTTTTGGCATAAATTATTGAATATTAATATAGTTGTAAAATATTTGATATAATGGAATAAGGAGCGAAGCGACCGAAGGGGTTTCGGGGAATCCTTTCCCGTGCCCCTCAGGGGCTGTCACAAAGTGACTGGGGTTTGGATCATTAAAGATTGAGGTGTAAATTTATTTACACCTCAGTCCAGTGGATTATTATCCCATCCTTTTCCATGCCTCTGAACCAAGTCATCTGACGTTTGGCGAACTGGTGGATGGCATTGGCCAGGAGAGTGCGCATCTCCTCGTAAGTCAAGACGCCGAGGACGTACTGGGTGACGAACTTGTACTCAAGTCCGTAATAGACAAGGTCTTCCGGCCTGATCCCGCTGTCCAGAAGTCTTTTTACCTCCTCTATCATCCCACCGGCCAGTCTCTCGTCAAGCCTCCGGTCAATCCTCGCGACACGTTCCTCACGGCTGACGAGAGTCCCTATGCAGTACGGATTCTTCGGCATGAAGCCGGTCCGTTTCACAGGATGCTCCCGCTCGTACATCGCCACCTCCAAAGCCCTGATTATCCTTCTTTTGGACTGGAGGACACCTTCGTCCGGAAGCGGCCCGTAACCGCTCAGCTTAGCGATAAGGATCTCGGTATCGTACTTTTCGAGTTCTTCCCTCAGTTCCTCATTCGGCGGTACTTGGGGCAAGGTGTAGCCACAGGTCGCCGCCTGGATGTAAAGACCCGTGCCACCACACAGAATCGGAGTCTTGCCTCTGTCACGGATGTCTTTGTAGGCATATTCAAAGGCCTGCTGCCATTGGTAGAGGTCGAATCGTGTGCCGGCGGGCACAATGTCTATAAGGTGGAAAGGGACGTCGCCATATTCATTCAGATCCTTGCCTGTGCCGATGTCCATGCCTCGATAGACCTGACGTGAGTCGGCGGAGAGGATTTCCCCGTTGCCGCATTTGTGCGCCAGATCCACGGCGAAGCGCGTCTTCCCGGAGGCGGTCGGCCCGAGCACGACGATCAGATCAATCGCTCCGGAAGCATATTCATTGAATATGCCCCCGAAGTCGATGACCTCCGGTTCCGGAAGTGGAGCCGGTGGAGGAATGGGAATCGCCTCCCGCAGCTTGTTCTGTGGTTTTCTGCTCATCCGTTAGTAACCGAAAGATTTGATGGCCATTTAGTAACCGAAGATTTCCTCAAGGGTTAGTTCGGTGACAGGACCGAGCGAGCCGACAAACTCCATGTCCAGGCCTTCTTTCTTGCCGAGGAACCCATAGACGTACTTGCGACCTTTGATCCACTTCTCCTGGAAGGCCTTGACATCGGCAAGGGTCATGCCCTGAACCTTCTCGAACACGGCTTTCTCACGGTCTTCGGTGAGCCCATAGTCTTGTAAGTCAAGATATTTGTAGAGCACGTCGATGCCGGTTGTCCTGCTTGTTCGGATGCCGGTCAGAAGGGAAGTCTTGGCCACTTCGAACGCTTTCTCGGATTCTGGCATCTCGTTGATGATGTTGTCAAACGCCTCGACGGCATCCTTGGCCTTGTCATTCTGTGAGGCGATGAAGGCGTAGAAGAGGTAGTCGCTGTCTTTGTGGCCGAGGTCGGTGAGGAAAGCGGAGGCTGAATATGCAAGGCCACGCGCCTCTCTCATTTCCTGGAAGACGATGGCGCCCATGCCGCTGCCGAAGTAGCTGTTGTACATCCTGACGCTCGGGTCGTAGGCGGCGTTGAATTTATCTCCTCTGTCTGAATATTGCAGGTAGTAGAACTGATTGGCGTCGTACGGGGCGATGAACACCTCGCTGGAGGCAACCTGCCTTGCCTGAGGGTAGGACCTGACAAGAGACTCAGGGGTTTCGCTGGTCTTATGATGCTCCGCAATCATTTTCTTTGCGGCGGCTTCACCGGACGGGCCGTAGTAAAGGACGTCATGCTTCTTTCCGTAGAGGTCCCTGATGGCCTGAAGAAGTTCTTCTGAGGTCAGGGCTGCCACCTGCTCGTTGGTTAGGGTGGCCTTCTTGATGTAGTCCGGACCGTAGAAGAGGTACCTTCTGAGCGCCCCGAAGCAGGCACCCTGACTCAGTTTGTTGTCGGAGCGGGTTTTGAATATGTCGGATTTCAATTCGGCGAGAATCACTGTGTCAGGCTGCGCGTTGAAAATCAGATCCTCGACGATGTCCATAGCCTTGCCGACATTCTCGTCAAGTCCGCTCACACCGATGTAGGACTGGGTGGTTCCGCAGGAAAGTCTCTGGAAGCAGGCCAGTTCGTACAGCTCTTTCTTGATCTGCTCGGCTGATCTGGTCGGAGTCCCGAGATAGCTGAGGTAGTCGAATGCGAGGCCGAGGCGCGGGTCGTCTTGGTTGCCTCTGTCGAACACGCTGGTCAGAGTGGTGATGTCGTTGGTCTCGTTCTTTTTGTAGAGAAGTTCGATGCCTTCAGCCACGCTGCCCTTGGACATGTCCTTGGAGAAGTCCACGAACACCGGCTCGATAGGAGAGACTTCCGTGTTCTGAATCTCGGTCAGGAACTCGCTCTGCTTGTCGCGGTTGGTTTCTATCGGAGTGATGGCCGGGGCGGCGATCTTCTCTATGTTCTTATCTTCTCCGATGCGCTTATAGACAGCTACATAGCTGTTCGCTCCGAGATGCTCGTTCGCCCAATCCACGATTTGCTGCTTGGTGACTTTCTCAAGCCTCTGCATCTGGAGGGCATCGTCCTTCCAGTCGTGTCCGTTGATGAAGGACTGTACGAAAATCATCGCCCTTCTGCTGTTGTCCTCAAGTTGGCGCATGTTGGAGAGCTTGTAGTTGTTCAGCGTTGACTGGATGAGGCTCTCGTCGAAGTCTCCGGAGCGGAGTTTGGCCACTTGCTCGAGCATGAGGTCGCGCACCTCGTCAAGGGTCTGTCCCTCACGAGGATAGCCCACGAGCATGAACTCTCCGTAGTCCGGACGGGTGTAGTTGAAGCCATAGAATCCGTTGATTTTCTGTGCCTGGATCAGATTTAGGTCGGCAAGGCCTGCCTGTCCGTTGTAGAGGATGTCTCCGACGATGTCTCCCACCTCGCTTCTGAGATAGTCGTTCGCTCCGGGAACTCTCCAGCCCATCATCACGAACTCTGCATCAAGCCCATAGACGGTCTTCTGGACCGGAGTGGTGATGGCCTGTTCAGGTTCATATTCAAGGAATTTGATGTCAGGGTTCGGTTTCCACTCTCCGAAGTATTTCTCGATCGTGGCGACGAAGGTGTCGGGGTCGAAGTCTCCGGAGACGCAGATGGCCACGTTGTTAGGCACGTAGAAGTTGGCCCTGTAGTTCTCGATGTTCACGATTGACGGGTTCTTCAAGTGCTCCTGGGTTCCGAGGGTTGTCTGGAGTCCGTAAGGGTGGTGAGGGAACAGCACTGAGTCGAGAGCCTCCATGGCCTTGCTGTTGTCCTCGGTGAGGCTCATGTTCTTCTCCTCGTAGACGGCCTCCAGTTCCGTGTGGAATCCACGGATCACAGGGTGCATGAACCTGTCAGCCTCGATCTTCGCCCAGTTGTCGATCTCGTTTGACGGGATGTCCTCCTGGTAGACTGTCATGTCGTTGGATGTGAACGCGTTGGTGCCGTCGGCTCCGATAACGGCCATCAATTTGTCATATTCATTGGCGATCGCGATCTTTGACGCGGCGTAGCTGATTGAGTCGATCTGGTGGTAAATCGCCTTGCGCTCCTGCGGGTCTGTCTTTGTCCGATAGATTTCGAAGAGGGCCTTGATGGAGTCGAGCTTCGGCTTCTCGGCCGCATAGTCGGAAGTGCCGAAGTTCTCGGTGCCCTTGAACATCAGGTGCTCAAGGTAGTGGGCGAGTCCTGTGGTCTCCTTAGGGTCGTTCTTGCTGCCGACCTTGACGGCGATGTAGGTCTGGATGCGAGGGGTTTCCTTGTTGACGGTCATGTAGACCTTCAGTCCGTTGTCGAGGGTGTAGATCTTAGTGTTCATCGGATCCCCCTTGACTGTCTCGTACTTGTACTTCGCGCACGATCCTGCCAGGAACAGCGTGATGACGGTGATCACCGCCAGAGTGAGTTGTCTTTTCATGATATTGAACATTTATTAATCGTCAAAACTGCGGCGAGTTGTTCTTTGCCGCTTGCTAAAAGTACCCCAACATCATCTTTTTGAGGCCACTTATTTTAAATCATTCGCCCTGAGTGGCTGTAATTGACAAACTTAATCATTTTTAGCCGCAACACCAAGAAAAGTGATTATCTTTGTAATCCATGAATATCATCACAGCATCGCCGTGTGCCTGAAAATGAAGGGAGAGGGTTTGTCATTGCAGTGGTAATTGTTTGAAAATGAATTTGTGAATATGCCAAAGCAGAAGGAATATAAAGTTGAGATACGCAACCGTCGTGCCTCGTTCGACTACGAGTTTCTTGAAACCTATGTGGCGGGAATATCCTTGGTCAGCACCGAGATAAAGTCGATCCGCATGGGCAAGGCCTCGCTGGTCGATTCGTTCTGTTATTTCGTCGGCAACGAGTTGTTTGTCAAGGGTATGAACGTGGCCCAGTACTTCTGGGGCTCCTGGGGACAGCATGAGCCGATGAGGGATCGCAAGCTTCTGCTGACCAAGCGTGAGCTCCGTCATCTGCATCAGGCCGTGAAGGAGAAAGGCCTCACCATCGTAGCCACCAAGCTGTTCATCAACGAAGACGGTCTCGCCAAGCTTGTCATCGCCCTCGCCCGAGGCAAGAAAGTCTATGACAAGCGCGCCTCCATCAAAGAGAAAGACCTCCGCCGCGAGCTCGATCGCGGGGAGTGATTTTCTGAATTCCGGACATCTGTGTCAAAGTTGGGGTGCAGAACCGCTATTATTGCCACCGCATCACCTGACATTGCCCACTTCGGGTGCAGAACCGTTCAGTTTGCACCCCGTCACTATCAGCTCAATAAGGGGATAACTTCGGCCACTGAGCCTGTCGAAGTGCCGAGACGGCCAAAGAAAAGACATTCCCAATTTTTGCACGTCACCAAAATTTGGAAACGCACCCTCGGGAGACGAAAAGTGGGGAAAACGTTTCTCAAGAGTGCAGCCTGCACTCTTGAGGAGCAAAAGAGGCCTAAAGTGTTACCGAAGGGATTCGGAGCAAGCCTAAAGTGCATAGTTTCGATTTTCTTTGAGCATAAGAGGTTGATTCATAGTTTTTAAGATGCAAGAGACCATGCTGACCCGTAAATTTTTATGCGGAAAATCCCGTCTGTCCCCGAAATTTTTGCGTCCATTCAGTGTCGAAAAGTTGCGGAGTGTTTTGCCGAAAAGTTGCGGAGTAAATCGGTCAAAAGTTGCGGAGTTTTGTTTTGTCTTCTAATCGGCGGCATAGTAACTGGAACTGTGGCAATGACTTGGATTGGACTATAGAATAGGCGTCATATAGGCGGGGACCATCCTTGTCTGACCATCTCTGCACAGGTCCTTTGTGTAGATAAGATACCTTTCCGAAATGCGGGAAGAAAATTTCTTGCAGAAGGCATCCAATGATGCGTGTGTTTTATATCCTGAGGATTTGACTTCGACTGGGACAATCTTGGTTCCACGTGAAAGAAGGAAGTCGATCTCATAATTGTGCTTCTCGTCTTTTGGCCAAGTGTAGTAGAAGAGTTTGTTCCCTGATGCTGTGAACATCTGGGCGATGAGATTCTCATATACATAGCCGAGGTTTGCGGAAAGTTTGTCACTGAGCAGTTTGTCGTATATTACGTTCTCTGTGTAATCCTTGTCCCAAAAGGCCATAGTTATGAATAGGCCTGTGTCCCCAACGAATATTTTGTATTTGGAATTGTCTCGCGACAGTTCCATACCGACATTAGGGTCATCAGTATGGTAGGCGAAATTAACGGTCTTACTGTCTTCGAGGTCTGAGAGTAGTTGAAGTGTCTTTTCACTTTCCGCATTGCTCAACACTGTAGTTGCTTGGAAATGCGCGGCCTTTTTGTTGAGTTGACCAGGGATGGAGAGGAACAGTCTTGTTATGCGGCCACTTGGATCTATCTTACGGAAGTCATCAGCGTAGAGCTTGATGATCTTACGCTTTATAGCATCGACTTTCCTCATGTTGTTGGTGTCAAGATAAGCATTGACAGCCTGCGGCATTCCTCCGACAAGCATATACAGTCTTAGTCCTTTCTGAGTCTCTCTGTGGGCAGGGCCAAGCGGCTTGTCCATTTCCCAAAATTTATGAAGCATAGGTATGGTGACTTCGTCTCCAAGAGCCCAACGGAATTCCTCAAAATCCATAGGATACATCTGGATGCTGTCTTCTTCGCTTGGGATGGTAATGTTTTCAGTGTTTTTCTTTATGCTGATAAGGGAGCCGGTTTCTATGTAGTCATAACGACCATCCTGTACCAAATATTTGATTGCCTGGCGTGCCAATGGGCATTTTTGGACTTCGTCAAAGATGATGACGGACTTTCTCTTGACAAGAGTCTTATGGTATGTCTGCTGTAAGACCATGAATAAATAGTCCAAATCCAATGTGTCTTCGAAGAGAGACTGTATCGCCATGGGTGCTTTGTTGAAGTCGATAAGGATATACGATTCGTATTCGTTCTGTGCGAATTGCTCAACAACGGTTGACTTTCCGACACGCCGCGCTCCCTCAACCAGAAGAGCGGAAGTCCCGTCATTTTCTCGTTTCCACGCCAGCAATTTTTCGTAAATTTTTCTTTTGAATATTCTTCTATACATAAATAGTTGATTTAGTGATGCTAAGTTAGGAATATTCCTGCTGTCCCGCAAATTTTAATTCGATAAATACCGGCTATCCCCTAAATTTGAATATGAAAATTCCGGTCTGTCCCCGAAATTCTGTGCCGAACCTTGTACCAGACGCAAAAAGTAGACTGTACCAGACGCAAAAAGTAGA
>DJRG01000064.1 GCA_002438845.1 Bacteroidales bacterium UBA6366 | reverse complement strand
TTTGAAGAATCTGCGCCACCGTATGTTGTTAGGGAACTTACGACTAGCATCGGTCGACAGCCAAACCATGGCCGGTCTTCCAACTATGTGATCCTCAGGAACGAATCCCCAGTACCTTGAGTCCAGGGAATTGTGCCTGTTGTCCCCCATCATGAAATAGTAGTCCATTTCGAAAGTGTAGCTTGAAGCCTCCTTTCCGTCAATGAATATCTTCCCGTCAGCGTCCGTCCTCAACTCATGACCCTCGTATGCGGAAATTATCCTCTCGTAGAGCGGAAGATTCTCCGCCGTGAGGTCAACCGTAGCCCCTTTCTTAGGAATCCAGATCGGGCCGTAATAATCCCTGGTCCAACCGGTGTTCTCAGTGAAAGGAAAGAGACTGAGATAAGAGTCCGGGAAATCAGGCGGATAAACATCCAGATTCGGCTCCACACTGACCACGGAAGAAATCTTCCCGACCTCTTCAATCATGCTCTGGGTAAGAGGCATGGCTGGATAGCCCGGCAGACTTCCATCGAAATAGAGTTCCTCAAGGTTGAGGCCCATCTTCTCAAGAGTCCTTGAATTGATCCTGCCACCATTGGTGACGACGGTGTAAGACAACTGAATCCCCGGATATACTTCCTGCTTGACCCCATTGGTGTAGACAAGACCGTCTACAACAGACAGTGAATCCCCCGGAAGTGCGACACATCTCTTGACATAGTGGTCTTTCTTGTCAACAGGACGGACCTTGATCGGGCCGCCGTTGGCCAAGGCGAAGTCTTTGCCTGCCCTTCTGACCCAAGTGTGGTAATCCTCGGACGGGAAACGGGACAAAACCGTGTCTCCGTCAGGGAAATTGAACACCACATAGTCTCCTCTCCTTACATTCCTGAGTCCCTTCAGGCGACGGTAGTCATTCTGGATGAGAGTCGAATATGACTCTTTACCGAATATCACATTGTGCGTGAACGGGACGGACAACGGAGTCTGAGGCACCTTCGGTCCAAAGGTCAGCTTGCTGACGAAGAGATGATCCCCGGTGAAAAGGGAACTCTCCATCGACGATGAAGGAATCTTGAAGGCCTGGAAAAAGAATATGTTGATGAATGTCACGACGATGACAGCGAATATGATGGCGTCAAGCCAATCAAGCCATACATTGCGCTTCTCCCCTTCCTTGTACTCCTTCTTCCAGAACATCCACTTCACCTTGTGGGTGATGTGATGGTCAAAGATGACGGCAAGGCCGAAGAGCCACCAATAATTCCCGAGCCAGATCACCCACAGCACATAGAGAACGGACCAGAAGCCCATCCTCACCCATTTGTTGTGGTATGTTTCCCTCAAGCTCACTTCCCAGACACTATTTTACAGAATTGACGATTGCTTCGAACGCCTGTGGGTTGTTCATAGCGAGGTCAGCGAGAACCTTGCGGTTGAGACCGATGTTCTGCTTGGCGAGCTTGCCCATGAACTGAGAGTAAGAGATGCCGTACTGACGGGCAGCTGCGTTGATTCTCTGGATCCAGAGGGCACGGAAAGTACGCTTCTTGGCCTTGCGGTCACGATAGGCGTAGGTGAGACCTTTCTCGTAGGTGTTCTTCGCTACAGTCCAGACATTCTTTCTGGAGAGGAAATTACCGCGGGTTCTCTTGAGAATCTTCTTGCGGCGAGCCCTTGAGGCTACTGAATTTACTGATCTTGGCATAAATTGATCTTTTTCCGGAGGCAGTGACCGCCTTTCGGCGATGCTTTTCTACTGCGTTCCAAGTTAAACATAAAAACTTACAGGACCAGAAGCTCTTTTACTCTCTTCACGTCATCCTTGTGAAGGATAGCGAAGTGGTCAAGATTTCTCTTACGCTTCTTGGTCTTCTTGGTGAGGATGTGGCTGTGGTAAGCGTGCTTCCTCTTGATTTTTCCCGATCCGGTAAGCGTGAAGCGCTTTTTGGCACCGGAGTTGGTCTTAAGCTTTGCCATTGTTATAATAAATTAAACGTTAATATTGTTCTCCGCACCAAGCGGATTACTTTTTCTTCACAGGAGCGATCATCATCGTCATCCTCTTTCCCTCAAGGGTCGGCATGTTCTCCGCGCGGCCGTAGTCCTCAAGTTCGACGGCGAATCTCAGAAGCTGCTTCTCCCCCTGCTCGGCGAACATGATTGAGCGTCCGCGGAAGAATATGGAAGCCTTGACCTTGGAACCTTCCTCCAAAAACTCCTGCGCATGCTTGAGCTTGAACTGGAAGTCGTGCTCATCGGTGTTAGGCCCGAAGCGGATTTCCTTAATGACAATCTTGGAGGCGTTCTGCTTCATCTCCTTGGCCTTCTTCCTCTGCTGATAGAGGTACTTCTGGTAGTCAAGGATCTTACATACAGGCGGGTCAGCCTTGGCGCTGATCTCAACAAGATCGAGTTCAAGCTCGTCCGCCATCTTCAAGGCTTTGGAAATCGGATAAATACCCGGTTCCGCTATGTTGTCACCGACCAGACGGACCTGTGAGGCGGTGATCTCCTCGTTGATGTTCAGTTCATCCTCCGCTTTTTGACGGACGAAAGGACGCGGTCCACGCGCTCCTGCCGGTCTTGGACCTGCGCTTGGTCTGAATGCGGTGGCTGGCTTAGGGCCTCCGTAGTGTGGTTTCGGCTTGTAAGGCATTCTGCTCTGTTTAAAACTCTCCTTTAAATTGTTAATATTGCCGCGGACTCCTCACTAAGCCAGTTCCTTGGCCACTTCGGCCTTGAACCAAGCGATGAAGTCCTCGACTTTCATTGTGCCGGCATCGGCGCCTTCCCTTCTCACGGAGACGGTACCGTCCGCCACTTCCTTTTCTCCCACGATGGCAAGCACAGGCACTCTGAGCAGGGAAATCTCACGGATTCTCTTGCCGAGAGTCTCATTCCTGTCATCGACAGAAGTGCGAATATCGGAATTATTCAGCAAACCGCAAACTTTTTTTGCATATTCAGCATATTTCTCGCTGACCGGCAGCACCTTGATCTGATCCGGGCTGAGCCAGAGCGGCAGGTGTCCGCTGGTGTGCTCAAGAAGCACGGCGGTGAATCTTTCGATGGACCCGAACGGAGCGCGGTGGATCATGACAGGACGCTTCTTGCTTCCGTCCGCGTCGGTATATTCAAGCTGGAACCTCTCAGGCAGGTTGTAGTCCACCTGGATGGTGCCGAGCTGCCATTTCCTTCCGATGGCGTCCTTGACCATGAAGTCAAGCTTAGGGCCGTAGAACGCGGCCTCGCCATATTCAACAACGGTCTTGAGTCCTTTCTCCTTGGCGGCCTCGATGATGGCGTTCTCCGCCTTCTCCCAGTTCTCGTCGCTTCCGATGTACTTGGTCTTGTTGTTAGGATCCCTGAGGGAGACCTGAGCCGTATACTTGTCGAACTTGAAGATTCGGAACACATAGAGAATCAAGTCGATGACCTTCTCGAACTCGCCCTTGAGCTGGTCAGGGGTCACGAACATGTGGGCGTCATCCTGAGTGAAGGAGCGAACCCTGGTGAGTCCGTGGAGCTCACCGCTCTGCTCGTAACGGTAAACGGTTCCGAACTCGGCGAGTCTCAAAGGAAGATCCTTGTATGACCTTGGGGACGAGCGGAATATCTCGCAGTGATGAGGGCAGTTCATCGGTTTGAGCATATATTCCTCACCCTCCTGAGGGGTGTGGATCGGCTGGAAGGAGTCCTTGCCGTACTTTGCGTAGTGGCCAGAGGTCACGTACAGATCCTTGCTTCCGATGTGAGGGGTGACAACAGGCAGGTAGCCATATTCATTCTGCTTCCTGCGGAGGAATTTCTCAAGCTCGAATCTCATCACAGCGCCTCTTGGCAGCCAGAGCGGCAGACCAAGGCCCACACGTGAAGAGAATGTGAAGAGCTCCATCTCCTTGCCGAGTTTGCGGTGGTCACGCTTCTTGGCCTCTTCGAGGAGGACAAGATACTCATCAAGCATCGATTTCTTAGGGAAGGTGATTCCGTAGATTCTGGTGAGCTGCTCGCGCTTCTCGTCTCCGCGCCAGTAGGCTCCGGCGATTGCGGTCAGCTTGACGGCCTTGATAACCTCGGTGTTGCGCAGGTGCGGTCCGCGGCAAAGGTCCGTGAAATGACCGTTGGTATAGTAAGTGATCGTTCCGTCGGCGAGTTCGCTGATGAGTTCGCACTTGTACTTGTCACCGGTCCCCTCAAAATGCTTGAGGGCGTCGGCCTTGGACACGTCCTGACGGACGAAATCCTGCTTCTCGCGGGCCAGCTCAAGCATCCTCTTCTCGATCTTCGCGAAATCGGCGTCGGTGATCTGGCGGCCGCCAAGGTCCACGTCATAGTAGAATCCGTTCTCGATGGCCGGTCCGATGCCGAACTTGACGCCAGGGAATATATCCTCGAGTGCCTCCGCCATCAAGTGTGATGAGGAGTGCCAGAAAACTCTCTTGCCTTCATCATCGTCCCACTTAAGAAGGACGATGGAACTGTCTTCTTCGATCGGGCGGTTCAGGTCGTAGGTGACACCCTTGCCGACAGTCGTGTCTGTCGCCGGCTTCACAGCCACCGCCAAAACTTCCTCCGCAAGCCTCGGGCTGATGCTCTTGG
This sequence comes from Bacteroidales bacterium UBA6366, assembly GCA_002438845.1. Taxonomy (GTDB): domain Bacteria; phylum Bacteroidota; class Bacteroidia; order Bacteroidales; family UBA932; genus Cryptobacteroides. The sequence continues at coordinate 13,768 of DJRG01000064.1, read as the reverse complement.
CTATCTCATAACCTGTAATGCCTTTCTCGAAGGCCCTGACACTACCGTCAGGAAATGTAATGTTAATCATACAAAAACTAAAATAAATTGGTCTGACCAGTATTTACAGACCAAGTACTTGAACTTGGCCAGCCATATTATTAGCCAAGGGGCAAAGGTACGAATATTTTTGCTAATTTTGCATAAAATTAATGTTCTCGAACGATGAAGAAAGAGTTTTCATCCAGTGCCTCCTGGAACTGCGCCGCTGTGGCGGGGCTTGTCATGGCTGTCGCCACAATCATTCTCGACTACCTGCCGACTCTGGCGTTGGCGATAGGGCTCAAAGGATTCATTGGCAGTTTTCTTGTGTTTCTGATCAAGATCGCAAAGATTGCCGCCTGCGTCTATGTGTTCCGTCTCCTGATGCTAAGATTTTTCAACGCCTACGAAACCGACTACACAAGACTCCAGCACTATGGTCTGAAAACCGCTTTGTTCTCATCCCTTATCGTGGCCGGATTCTCACTCCTGCAGATGCTCGTCATCAATCCTGAGACTATGGCCCAGGTGATCCAGGAAGTCCAGAACTCCTACCAGGGCATTATGGATTCCAACACCATGGCGGCCATGGAGAAGGTGATCTCAAAACTTCCGGCGATCACTTTCGTCTTCTCCACCGTCTACTGCTACCTCTGGGGCTGGCTTCTTTCCACGACCTTCGCCAGAAGACTCTTCCCGATCGACCCGTTCGGGGATCGCGGACAGGAAAACGGAAACAGCGACATCCGATAAGCCATGGAATACTCTAAAGACCTTTCGATAATAGTCCCTCTTCTTAACGAAGAAGAGTCCCTTTCTGAACTTCTGGCGTGGATCAGAAGCGTGATGGAGGCCAAAGGGTATGAATATGAAGTCCTTTTCATCGACGACGGCAGCACCGACGGCTCGTGGGCGACAATTCAGGAGCTTTCAAAAGGCGATGAAAGGGTCAAAGGAATATCCTTCCGCCGCAACTACGGCAAGTCAGCCGCCCTTTACGAAGGCTTCGCCAAGGCCGAGGGGCGGGTTGTGGTCACAATGGACGCCGACCTTCAGGACTCTCCAGAGGAGATTCCGGAAATGTACCGTATGGTCACCGAGGAGGGGTATGATGTGGTCTCAGGCTGGAAGCAGCACCGACAGGACAACAAACTGACCAAGAATCTGCCTTCCAAACTGTACAACGCCACCGCCAGATGGATCACCGGGATCAAACTCCACGACATGAACTGCGGCCTCAAGGCTTACAGGAACGAGGTTGTCAAGAACATCGAGGTCTATGGAGAGATGCACAGGTACATCCCTTATCTCGCCAAGAACGCAGGTTTCACGAAGATCACCGAAAAGCCTGTGCATCACCAGAAAAGAAAGTACGGGAAGAGCAAGTTCGGCCTCGAGCGTTTCGTGAACGGTTTTCTTGACCTTCTGTCACTTTGGTTCCTGAGCACTTTCGGCAAGAAACCCATGCATTTCTTCGGATTCTCCGGCCTGCTGATGTTCCTCGTCGGCTTTGTGATGACCATCTGGATCATCACCGCCAAGCTTGTGCATCAGGCTCAGGGCGTCCGCTTCAGAGCCGTCACCGACCAGCCTCTGTTCTACCTTGCCATCCTCGCCGTAATCCTCGGCGTGATGCTTTTCCTCGCCGGGTTCATCTGCGAGATGATCTCACGCACCTCCACCGAGCGGAACAGATATAACATCAAAGACACCATCGACTGACAGTCAGCCAACCACATCAGGCATCGAAAGATGCCGGACAGCGTCCTCGAACTTGTCCCGCGGGCCTAAGGCCTTGTTGCGGATTCTCGCCCGGTAGTTGTACACGGTGTTCGCCGAATAATGGAGCAGAGAGGCCATCTTGCCCGAGTCAGTGACACCAAGGCGGATCAACGCGCATATTCTCAGTTCCGGAGTCAGGTCCCCGTCCTTAAGGGTTATCTTCTCCCCGTCCGCGAGGAGCGAGTTGACCTGCTCCACAAAATCCGGATAGAGGTTCAGAAACGCCTCATCAAACATCTTGTAGAACTGACGGATGTCATCATCAATCGGAGGAAGGGACTCTATCTCATCGATAAGATACTTGTAATCCCCCCTGCGAAGGTACTTCAATAGATGATTCTGGCTCTTGCGGTTCTTGTTTATGTTGTCAGAGACCTTTTCAAGAAACAAGGCTATGTATTCCTCCTTGATCTTGTCGGACTCTTCCAATCTCAGATTAAGAGTCTTAAGCCGTTCATTCGTCTTCTGCAACGCCTTATGATGCCGGAGCAATGCGGCAAGCAGAAAGGCAAGCACCAGCATAAGAAGGCTCACGAATATGGCCGAGGCCAGAATCACATGTCTCTGCCGTACTTGTTTGGCTTCATAGGCACGCTCGATCATCGGAAAGAAGCATGAAATCTGCCACGGTCTCAGTTTCCCGTTGAACGCCAGCGCGTCCGGAAGGCTATAGTCGGCGACATATCTGAACGCCCTGTTGATGTCTCCGTCCTGAAACAAAAGCCTGGCGACCTCGTTCAAAGCCGCATAGTCCCTCGTGCCGCACATCACATCAGAGGTGGCCGACCGGCAAAGCCATTCAAGCTTCTGTTTCCGGTCCCTCGGAGAGATTCCTTCAGCATAGTACCAACACGCCGCGGCATAGTCACGGGAATATTCCTCCGTCCGTTCCATCATCTTCAAAGCAAACTCCCTGACAGAAGCGGAATCCTTGGCAGACAAGGCGGCCTCCCTGTTCAGATTGTACCAATCGAATGTGCCGGGGTCGGTGTAGTACAACAGCGAGTCCCGCATCTCGTTACGCTCGGCGAACTTGACCTCGTACAGATCCAGACCTCCCGAATAAGACATCATCTCACCAGCCAGCGAATGCCGCACAGAGAACCACAGACGTTTCAGCTCCAGAGTCATGGAAGCAGGACTGACAGTCTGAAGCAGGTTGGCGGCCTCGACGTGGTAACCCGCCCTGATATATTCATTAACCTTCAGCAGATCCGTCTCGGTGAGCCTCTCCTCGTCATCATTGGCGAGGGCCAGGATCTGATTCCGATTCAGGTAGGCCATCGTGGAATCAAAACTGTAGGAGGAGTATTCCTCCGCTATCATTGAATTGAGCCTGTACTCCTCCGCGAAAGGCATTCCTTCGGCACGCATGTTTTTCAACGCGCCGACCTTGTCAAGGAAGGCCTTCCCGTAAGTTTCCTTAAGCGCAAGAGTCCCGTCAAGGCACGAGACGGAATAAGCGGCCCTGTCCGAGCAGGACGCAAGGATAGCGAGAAAGGCCATCAACGGAAAAACAGTAGTCAGTCTATTCATGCGGAATTCTGAGTTTGCGTTTTGGTACGGCAAAATTAGCAAAAAAAAGGCAGGCCAAAAGGATATTTCGGCCCGCCATAATGAACAATCTTCAAATCTAATGGATACGAAGGGGAAAACGTCCCCCTACTTGAAGAACAATCCGGCCAATTCGGCGATCCTGTCCGGATTGTCGGTCGTGATCCGGTCAACGCCCTTCGCCACGGCGGACACGATATCGGAATCAGAGTTTACCGTCCAGACATTGACAATGATGCCCTTGTCCTGGGCCTCCTTGATCCATGTCGGGTTGGAATTGAACACGCTCATCTGATAGTCGAGACATTTGATTCCGGAAGAAGCGGCATCCGCCGGAGATTTATCCCCGTTAAGGTAGCCGACGACGGCCGATTTGTCAGCCGCCGCGATTCCCTGACAAGTCTCAAAGTTGAACGAGATGTACTCCACGACAGAATCCATTCCTTTCGATTTCACCATAGTCAGCACATCAGTGGCGGCTGCGAGTTGCTTCTCCTGGGAATTGTGGGTTTTGATCTCGATGATCAGCTTTGTCTTTGAATCTTTCCCTATGCAGTCCAGCATCGCTTCCAATGTCGGCAGACCCTCACCGTTGGCGAGTTTCACACCCTTCAGCTGCTCGTAGGTACAATTCTGGATCTCCAGATTGTTAACCTTGGCGTCGTGGTGGATCACGAGACGGCCGTCCGTTGTTCTCCACACATCGATCTCAGCCGCGAAAACGCCAAGATCCTTTGCCGCCTTGACCGCCTCGACAGAGTTTTCCGGAGCGGTCTTGTGATACCCTCTGTGTGCCACGATGGCCGGGACTTTCAACTCCGCCGGATTTTCAGTGACGGTCAATTCCGAGACTCCCAACGGATAGAAAGCGCCGCCACGCTGAAGCACAACCTTGTAGGTTCCGGTCACGATGTCGGACGGAAGGGTGACGACAGCCCTGTCCGCGGAAACCTCGCACTCCGCCGTGCGGACATATTTCCCTGTCAACGACTGGAATGAGATGACATCACCGTTTTGGAATCCTGTTCCGAGAATCGGGAATTTCGCACCGGCTTTGACTTGGATGCCCGAAGCAAGCACGATGTTGTCCACATTGATGGTCGAGACAGGCAGGTCATAGCCTTTCACACGATTGTAGAGAGTTGTCACATCAGCCGCGGTAAGAGGAGAATCGAAGATTCTGGCGATGGCGATGTCGCCTTTCCATGCGGCCTGCGCGTCGTTAGGCCCGGCGTCACCACCAATGCAGATCCAGCGGGCCTTTTTGTTCCCTGGAATCCTCAGGTTGCCCGGAGCGTCAACGGTGCCCTTAAGTTCACCGTCAAGGTAGACGTACGCCTTCTTCTCATCCTTGTTCCAGACTCCGACAAGGTGGTAGTAACGGCCATAATCAGGCGTCACGCCACTTTTGGCCCAGATCCACTTGCTCTTGCCGTCCTCGCTGACGTTCGGTAGGAAAGTCAGGACCTGATCTCCTTTCGAGATGAGGAACCCGACTCCTCCGGCCTCCATGGCGCTGAACGGCTTGATCTCCTTGTTCCATGAGGCGATGTCGGCATCGAACCTCGCCAACAGCTCGAATGAATGGCCGTCGGCAAGCTTTGTCCAAAGATCAGAATCGTCGGAGTAGTCCACGCGGTAGTAGCCGCTTGTGAAGCTTGAGCCAGGCTCGTGGTTGAAATGAGCCACATAGGACCTCGTGGTCCGGCTCTCGTATGTGACGAGACCGGCTCCAGGCACGGTCTTGACTTCCACACCCTTTCCTGAGACATCCACAGCTGAGCCATCCTGGTTGAACTGGATGTCAAGAATGCAGTCAGCTTTCAGTTTCTCAGGCAGAGCCTCGGCAGGGAGCATGTCCCCATCCTGCTTCACGGTGACCTTCATGCTTCCGGCCTTTCCGGAGACCTTCAAGGTCAGGACAGCGGAGCGCTCATAGGTGTCGTTGGCGGAAACCTTGATCGTCACTTTCTGATCATTTGACGAGGCCGACGGAGTCACGTCCAGCCAGGACTGAGCCTCATAAGGCACGGAAATCGTCCAGTCTGTGTTGGAGACCATGTCAAGGGTACGTTCACCCTCTTCTCTGGCGAATGTCACGGTCGAAGCTCTCTTTCCCTCTTCATTCAGGAAATCAAGATAGGTGTCTCCCTTGGCGACCTTGTCGTCACAGGAGCCAAGGACTAACAGTCCAAGGCCAAGACACATTAGAGATATGTATTTCTTAATCATAGCATTGAATATTATTCTGTATGAATCCTGTTACAGTTTGACCCCGACAAGCTTCACTCCTTCAGCGGAGTTATTGGAAGTCTTTTTAGCCGAACTGAAGTCCACAGTGAAACGATAGCGGTCTCCCTCCTTCAATTCAGACACGACTCCGATGTTGCCGTCCGCCGTCATACCAAGTTCGGCAGGTAGCTTGACATCCGAGTAAGATGGTCCTTTCAGCTCCCCACCCCATGTCCTCTGGAAGAAGAACTTGAAATTGCTGCCGGCTTTTGTCCCGAGACCATGCCCAGCCACAAGAGTCAACTGGAACACTTTGTCCTTAATCGGAGCGCAGCAAAGGCCGCCCACCTCAGGAGCCCAACCGGCACCTGAACCTTCCGGCTTGCCGATCGTTTCGTCGCCTATGGCCCAGAGACCACCTGAGAAGTCATCGCCCAGCACAGGGAAGTAATCCTTGCCTGTCAGTGCCCCGGCCTTCATCGGATTGATTCTGATGAACTTGTTGGATGTCTGGAGGACAATCCTATACTGCCCGCTGACAGGAAGGAACTTGAACTGTCCTTTCTGGATGTCAATGGTCTCAAGATAGTCCGGATCGATGGTCCAGTCACTCAGGTCAAATCCCATTATCGTGAGAGTCTCACCCTGTCTCACAGGAATGTTCACGCCATAGCTTCCGGCAGGAATCTCCTCTGCCTTCTCCATCGCAGCAGGTGTCTCCCCATTGACGGAAAGGGTCACGAACGGAGAGCCCGCAAGGGTCTTGGTGTCAAAGGTCACAGTGTACTCTCCGGCATAGCCGTAGGTGAACGGAATGTTCTTCTCGCCACCGACAGTGATGCTCTTGCCATCGAATCCGAAAGTCAGAGTCTCACCGGTGGAGCCGAAAGGAGCGGACTTGATCCTTGCGTTCAATTCCTTCGGGAACTCAGCCGTGCAGGAATATTCATAGTCTCCGCTCTTGGTCATCTTATACTCCTTGCCGTCAGCGGCGACAAGGGTAAGATATTCAAAGACAGGACGAGACACCTCCAAAGTTCTTTTTTCTTCGGTCAGTCCGAACTCTATGTTCTGGCTCGTGACTGTCAATTCCGCCGTGCCATCGGAGATGTCAGCGTAATAAGGGATTTTGAGAGTGCCTTCATAGGTACCGTTCTCTTTTGTGCGGATCACCTCCTTGCTGACTTCGGTGCCGTCAAAATAGAGATGCAACTGTGCCGTGGAAAGAGCGACACCGTCCTTCAGAGTGATCTTATAAGGCAGGTTCTCCCCCATAAAGGCAGTCTTGGAGATCTCACATGTCATTTCCGGTCCTTTGTCCGTGACTTTAAGCTTAGGCTCCCTGTAGCAGGAAGTCAAAGCCGTGGCCGCAAGAAGAACGGCCAAAGAGTGTTTAGCTATATGTTTCATGTTCTTTATCATTTTTAATTATTCCACCTTATCGAAGCGATTGATTTCGCCGGAGCCGTGAACTTCACTGAATGACCCGAATCCGAGAACGTGAAAGAGTGGCTCTCGGAAAGAGTGTTCTCGATGATTATCCCGTAGGAGTGGTCGGGGTTAAGGAAGGCCAGCCAGGAAACGCCAGATTTAGCGGTTCCTTTCGTCGCTATCCTGCGGGCTCCAGGACGGATGACCTTGGATGCGTGAGCCAGATTGTAGTACTGGGTCTTCCGGTCCGTGACCTTTCCGGTCTTAGAGTCGATCATGACCACACCATAGCAGTTCTGACAGCCTCCCGGGCGCTTCGGCCCATAGTTCTCGTCCAATGCCAGATTCCACAGGGTCACTCCTTTGTTCTCTCTGGAAAGCGTCTGGATGAATATGTTGTCGAAATCCTTCAACAGACATGTCCCGAAATCCGGAGCCCAGCCACCGATGGAGGCCTCGGTGAAATAGATTTCCTTTTCCGGGAACCTCTTCACCATGTTGTCCAGTTCGGCTGGATTGCCATAGTAATTATGCCAAGCGGAGCCGGCGATATATTCAGCGGCCTCGGGATCGGAGAGGATGTTCATCGGATAGCCCTGCTGGTCGGAGATGTTGTCGTAGTTGTAGTTGTGGTCGTACAACAGGATCTTCGTGTCCAATCCCGCCTTTCTGAAAGCAGGTCCAACAGCGGTCTTGATGAAATCACGCTGGTCCTGCCAAGGCATGTACATCGACATGGAGTTTCCCTTGTTCAGAGGCTCGTTCTGAAGCGTCACCGCATAGATGTCGAAGCCCTGTGACTTCATCACCCTGATCCAACGTACAAAGTACTCGGCGTAGTCCTGATAGCATTCCGGCTTGAGCCTTCCGCTTGTCCAGGAATAGTAGTCTTTGTCGTTGTTGACGCCTCTCTTCATCCAACGAGGCGCCGACCATGGAGAGGCTATGATCTTCACATCCGGATTGATGGACAGGACCTCTTTCAGGATAGGGAAAAGGTCACGGGCGTCATATTCATGGGCCGCGAAATTCTCCATGCCCTTCTTGTCGCACCATGTGTACTCGTCCAGTCCGAAGTCCGACGATCCGATGGTGACACGGACCATACTGAAACCAAGCCCGTCCTTCGGGTCAAAGATTTCCTTCAGAAGGGCCATCCTGGCCGACGGCTCCATCACAGCCCGAAGGTTGTAGCAAGAGCTTCCGGTCAAGGCCGGGCCGAACCCGTCCACCGTCTGAAAAGTGACAGTGGAATCCAGAGTGACAAGGTTGACCGCCATTGAGCCAGGCTTGCGGAGTTCCAGTCCCTCGGAATCGAAAAGACGGGACTTGTCCGCGGTGGTGACGTAAGCCATCACCTCCTTAGCCTGAGGTTCCGGCTCAGGAGGAGCCACCTCACCTCCCTGGCCGCTTCCAGCATTCTTTCCACAGAAAGCGCAAAGAAGCGGCACCGTCAAAAACATCATCAGTTTGTCGTAGTACATGACTGTTCCAATCATTAATAGCCCTGATTCTGTTCGATGTTAGGATTAGTGTCCAGAACTGTCGTAGGGACAGGAAGGAATATGCTGTACTGATCCAGCGGATCCCTTGTCAGGTAATAGGAGTCATCCTTCCACACATTGTTGTGTACATCAATGACTTTGTCATGACGCGCGAGGTCAAAGAAGCGGAAGCCCTCAAAAGCCAGCTCAAGACGGCGCTCGTCCAGAATCTTGTCGATCAGTTGATCGCCTGAAAGGCCGCTTATCGGAGTGAGTTTCGCCCTCAGACGCACAGCGTTGACATACTTCATGGCCCCGGCGCTGTCTCCGGTCATGGCCAGAGCCTCGGCGTGAAGCAGATAGATCTCGGCCAGACGCATCAGGATGATGCTTGTGGCGTTGGTTTCCATCTTGCCCATGAAAGCATATTCATTCTCAGGATAATAGAGGCTCCATCCGCAGGAATCCCAGAGGATGCAGACATTCTTTCTTTCCGTGTCCCCTTCCGCGTCGTAGGCATTGACAAGGTTTCTGGACGGGGTGATCCACTTGGACCATGTGTAGTTGTCCGCCGGAGAGAACTGGTTCCTGTGGAACATCATGTGAAGCCAGTTACCAGAGGAAGCCGTGAACGTCACCTCGAAAATGGACTCCTTTGTGTTCTTGGCCGCAGTCTTGGCTGCCACGTCGTATGACCACATGTCCTTGTAGTTCTCACACAACGAGGCTCTGAGTGACTCGGCGCTGCCGGAGTTGACGTTCATGTCCCTCTCGACAGCCTCGCACCACCGTGCGACCTTTTCCCAGTCCTGAATGCTGGATTTCTCCGCATAGACGTGAGCGAGAATGCCTTTGGCGAAAGTCTTCGAGAGCACGAACTTGTCATCAGCGGAAAGATCAGGAGCGTTCTCCGCGGCGAATTCAAGCATCTCCACGATCTGTGAATATATATCCTCCCTCGCCGGTCTGGACGGATAATAGGAAGGATAGACTTCCTCGATGTTCTCAGCCGTGATCGGATCCGGGATCGAATTGATGACAGGGATAGTGTTGTAGAGCTGGGTTCCACGGAACACATAGAACGCCTTAAGGATGTCGGCCTGTGCCAGCCAGTTGTCATGCTGGGCCTGCGTCATGGACGGATCGAGCTTCTGGATGCGGTCTATGTTGCAGATGACCTGATTGGCGGCGTTGATCGCGATCTGAAAGTCATCCCAATCACGTCCCACATTCTGGTTGGCACCATCGATCTTGTTGGATTCGATGCCGACAAGCTCCGCGGTGCTTGGAGAGCCGTTGTAGGCGTTGTCGGCGCGGACTTCAGAATAGACCAGCCAGTCCATGAACTGAAGCCTCTGCATCCTGTCGTTTTTCAAGACGCCGCTGTAGAAACCTTTGACAAGGCTTTCCATCTGCGCGGCCGAAGTATACTGGGAAGTCGTGGTGTCCTTAGGGACAAACACGTTACCCTCATTATAGCCAGTCTCAGGATAAAGGTCAAGATCGCAGGAAACGAGCTGGACCATAGCGAGGGCTGAGAGTATTACCAATGTCTTTTTCATATTCATCATCTTTTAGAAATCAACGTTCACACCGAATGTCACGGTCTTTACGCAAGGATATGTTCCCCAATCAATTCCGAAATGGATCGCGTTGGCCCACTGGCTCATCTCAGGATCGTAGCCGGAATATTTAGTGAACGTGATCATGTTGTCCAGTGTCACGTAAGGGCGTATTCTTGTGATGTTGAGCCGTTTGAGTTTAGGTCCTGTGAAGTCGTAGGACAGGGTTATGTTCTTCACTTTCAGGTAAGAGCCGTTCTCAATCCAACGTGATGAGACCTTGACATTGTACATCTCGTTCGACTTAGGGATGTCGGTGATCTGTCCAGGAATCTGCCAACGACGTAGCGTGGCGGTCGTCTGGTTGTAACCGTTCACCATACCCTCCATGTCAACTCTTGAGGCGTTGTAGATGTCGTTGCCTACAGAGCCTGTGATGAGGAAGCTAAGATTGAATCCCTTGTAACTGAAATTATTGGTCATACCGAACGTGAAGTCTGGGTTAGGATCTCCGATCCATGTCTTGTCCGAATCAGTGATCTTGCCGTTGCCATCGCGGTCCTCGTAGATCATCATACCGGTCTCTGGATCGACGCCCTTGGACTTATACCCCCAGAACTGCGACAGAGGCATGCCTGGAGTCATGCGTACGACATATTCACTTTGGATGTCGGAAGGCTTGATGTAGTTGTAGACCTGCTGGAGAGTAAGTTTCTCAAGCTTGTTGCGGTTCATGGAGATGTTGAAGTCAGTGTTCCAACGGAAGCCGCCCTTGTCGATGTTCACGGAAGAGACAGCGAACTCAAGTCCCCAGTTGGACATCTCGCCCTCGTTCCTTGTGATGTTTGGATTCGGAGCCGGGAGCGGCACACTCATAAGAAGGTTGGTGGTGTACTTGTAGTACCCGTCCAACGTGAAGTTCAGTCTGCTGTTCAGAACGGAGAGATCAATTCCGACATTAGTCTGCGTGGTGGTCTCCCAGGTAAGATCCCTGTTGCCGATGTTTGTCTTGGCGCCAAGGGAAGGAGTGGCCTGCGCGTTCTCGGACTTTGTCCAGTCGTAGTAGATGGTGGCATAGTTCTGAACCCAGGCATGGTCGCTTAGACCGCCCTGATTACCCTGCTGTCCCCAACCGGCACGGATCTTCAAGTCGTTGATCCAGTCAACATCCTGCATAAATTCCTCTCCGGAGATTCTCCATGCGGCGGAAGCGGAAGGGAAATAGCCCCACCTGTGGCCCGGAGCAAGTTTTGACGAACCGTCCGCGCGCATATTCACTGTCAGATAGTACTTGCTGTCGTAGTTGTAGGCGATTCTGCCAAGGTAAGACATTATGCTCCATTCCGAGAGTCCCTGGGAGTTTCCTCTGAGGCCGGAGGAGTTACCTCCGTTGAGACCGTAAAGGATGTTGTCGTAGTCAGGTGAGAAGTACTGCCTTGAACCGGTCAGGTTCTCCCAATGAGACAGCGTGGCCGAGGTTCCGGCCATGGCCTCAAGGCTGTGCCTTCCAAAATTGTTCTTGTAAGTCAGAATGTTGTCAAGCACGATCACCCTGTTGTCAGCGCGGGTGGTGTTGGCGGCTCCGTGCTGAGTGCGGCCTTCCGCCGTCTTGATAGGATCGAGGAACTGGTAGTTGAATGTCCAGGTCCTGTCCATTGTCGCCGTCGACTTGAAATTCAGGTTCTTGCTGAACTTGATTGTGGCGTGTCCGGTCAGGATGAGCCTGTCGTTCTGATCATAGAAGTTCTCCTGGCGGGCGATGTTCTCGGCAGGAGTCGTCACATTGGCCCCATAGAACTTGGTCCAATACTGATCAGGGTTCTCTTCACTCCAGACCTTGGCATAGGTAGGCGTGTTGATCACTGACATAACGACACCTGCCCTGTTGGAGCCTGTTCCGGAAATGATGCCGTTCTGCTTCCAATGGGAGAAAGTCACGTCAGCGCCGACATTGATCCATTTGAATATGTCAGAGTCCATGCTCGCCCTGAAGTTGTACCTCTTATAGTAACTTGTGCGGATGATACCTTCCTGATCGACATAACCGGCGCCGATGTAGTACCGTGTCTTGTCGTTGGCGTTGGAGACGGACAGCTGGTAGTTCTGTGAAACGGCGGTCCTGTAAGTTTCCTTAAACCAATCCGTCTCATCCTTAAGGCCATCAGGGAGCTTTACCGCCCCTATTTCATCCATAAGGTCCTTGTACTGGGCGACATTCAAGACATCGAAAGTTTTGGCCACCTTGCCGAGGCCAACGTACGAGGTGAAGTTGATCTGAGGGCCGACATCCTTCGATCCCTTCTTTGTGGTGATAAGGACAACTCCGTTGGCAGCACGTGAACCGTAGATCGCCGCCGAAGACGCATCCTTGAGAATCTGCATCGTCTCGATGTCATTCGGCGAGAGATAGGTAATGGCCCCGTTTCCGGTCCCGACAGGCACACCGTCCACAACATAAAGAGGATCGTTGCCCGATGTGATGGACGAGTTACCACGCACCCTGACGGTCATCCCGCCGCCAGGAGTACCGGATGTCTGCTGCACCGTCACACCGGCGACCTTTCCCTGAATAAATCCAGAAACAGTCGGCACCGGGCGAAGGCTGATGTCATCTGTGGACACGGTCGAGACAGCGGTAGTCAGATCCTTCTTTCTCACAGAACCGTAGCCGATGGCCACAACCGCGTCAAGCGCGAGAGCCTGCTCCTTGACCGTTACGTTGACCACGGCCCGTCCGCCGACCTTCTCGTCCACCGTGGCATAGCCTAAAGATGCGAACTCAAGAATCGCATCCTTCGATGAGACATTGATGTTATAGCGGCCGTCCTGATCAGTGATGACACCATTGCCGGTCCCTTGCTCCATTACTGTGAGCCCGACCACAGGCTGGCCATTCTGATCCTTGACCGTTCCGCTTACAGAACGCTGCTAGGCATAGGCCGAAAAACCCAGCGTCAGCAACAAGAACACTAAAAATTTACGCATACAATAAAAGTTAAAATTGTCAGACCCCTCACTGAAGCGGACATATATGCCCACTTCAGATTAGAGCATACAAAAATATAAAAACCTTTTAGGCGTATAACGAAAAGTGGTCAAGAAGTGGACACAAACAACACGTTAGGAATATAACAGATTGACTAATTAGGGAATACAAGATTCGATAATTATTCGTAAGTGGAATATTTTAGGTCAAATAGATGTCAAAAGAACAGGATTAGACCATGAATTCAGGCCTAAATCAGGCGCCAAGCAACTGTCGCAGACGAAGTGTGGTACGATGGTCACCGAGCCTGCCGAAGCGAGGAATTCAAGGTCCAGAACCTATTGTCGAAGCCAAACATTGTAGTCCCTGAGCCCGTCGAAGCGAGAGCGTCAGAGTCCTACCTCCTGGTATCAAAGCCAATGATGAGGGTCGCTGAGCTTGTCGAAGCGCCCCGACACAGCCAGAGGTACAATAACCGGCGCGGCGGCCGAGTGGACAGTCGATGGGTGACGGTGGCGGGAATGGACGGGCACAAACAAAAAAAGGAGTCCGGACGTCGAATGACATCCGGACTCCCCGAAGAACGGCGGCGACCTACTCTCCCAACTGGTGGGTCAGTACCATCGGCGCGCGCGGGCTTAACTGCTCTGTTCGGAATGGGAAGAGGTGGGACCCCGCGGCTAAAGCCACCGCAGTATTTTACTTGAGAGATCACA
>DJRG01000070.1 GCA_002438845.1 Bacteroidales bacterium UBA6366 | reverse complement strand
CTACTTTTTGCGTCTGGTACAACCTCAAGGAGATACTTGACGGAAAAGTGTAGTTTCACATTGCAATATTCCATAGAAAAGTGTAGATTTGCATTGCCAAATTTCATAGAAAAGTGTCAAATAAATGCTACACAGAAAGATAGAAGGATACCTTGAGGACCATCTAAAGTCCGAGACTGACCGGATTCTGATTCTGGAAGGAGCAAGGCAAGTGGGTAAGTCGTTCATAATACGCAAAGTAGGAGAACGATTGTACGAGAACTTCATCGAAATCAATTTCGTGAAAGATGACGAAGGACCTCAATTGTTCAAGGAGATCAGAACCACAGAGGAATTCTACTTTGTTTTGAGTTCGATCCACGGCAAGAATCTTGACTCTTATAAGAATACGATTGTCTTTCTTGACGAGATCCAGCACTACCCACAGTTTCTCACCCTGCTGAAATTCTTCCGGGAAGACCATAGGTTTCGCTTCATAGCGAGCGGCAGCCTATTAGGACTTACTTTACGGGAAACAACTTCCATCCCCGTCGGCAGCATCATCAGGAAATCAATGTATCAACTTGATTTCGAAGAGTTTTTGCTTGCAAACAACTTCGGCTCTGACACGCTGGCGACACTCAGGCAAAAGATGGAGAAAGGCGAAAACATCGATGAGGCTATGCACAATTATCTTATCGACCAATTCCGGCGCTACCTTCTTGTCGGTGGTATGCCGGACGCTGTGAATGAATATATAGCCTCACATAACATCGTAAAAGTCAGAGAAGTACAGGAAAGCATAAGGACTCTCTACGAAGTCGATGCGACAAAATACGAGGAAGACAACAATAAGTCACTTCTCATAAGGCGTATCTACAATATGATTCCGTCACAGATGGAGAACAAGAAAAAAAGGATTGTGGCAAAAGACATACGGGACAAGGTTGGAGACAGGTTCGACAACTACCGGGAAGAATTCGAGTACCTGACATATTCAGGAATCGCCCTTAATGTCAACTCCATCTCGAACCCCAAGTACCCTCTGTCCGAGTCCGTCCACAAGAATCTTCTCAAGCTCTATCTGAACGATGTCGGACTACTTACGGCACAACTCTACAGAAACAATGTCCGTCCGGTTCTTTCGGACGAAGAAGGTGTGAACTTAGGTTCCGTCTATGAAAGTGTCATCGCTCAGGAACTGAAGGCGCACGGACACAATCTCTTCTATTACGACAACAAGCAGAAAGGAGAGGTCGATTTTCTGATTGATGACTATAAGAACACAAGCGTTCTGCCGATCGAGGTCAAATCCGGTAAGAATTATACCATCCACAGTGCAATTGACAACCTGCTGAGTGTTTCAGACTACAACATCAAATCCGGTCTCATCCTGTCAAACTCCCGAGAGATACGCACTTCCGGAAAGATAACATATATGCCCGTCTATTACATTATGTTCATCAATGCCGATCAGGTTGATGAAAGTGAGATCTACTTTTAACACAACCACGGTTACTGTAACCGCCGTTACAATAACAAGAAAGCAAAAGACACACAATGTAACCGTGGCGGCCAAGAGGTTGAAAATCAACAAAAAGACGCACCCTCCTTCTACCCGATACGGGATGGAGGAGGGCACGTCAGAATATTCATTTACAGGAGCTTGCGCTCCACGCATCTATCGTTCCCAGGCGAGGGCCGAGGCACCGAGGATGGCGGCGTCGGACTCTTTGAGCTGGGAGTAGACGAGCTGGACCTTGTTCTTCCAGAGAGGAAGGACGTTGTCGTTCATCGAACGGAGGATCGGCTCGGTGAGGAACTCCTTGCTTCTGGCCAGACCGCCGAAGAGGACGATGGCCTCGGGAGCGGAGAACGCAATGAAGTCGGCGAAAGCCTCTCCGAGGAGTGTGCCTGTATATTCAAAGATCTTGATGGCAAGGGCATCGCCTTCCTTCGCGGCCTCGTAGACATCCTTTGAGGAGATGTTGTCAAGGCTGCGGAGCGACGACGGCTCATTGCTCATGTCAAGCCACTCGCGAGCGGTTCTGGCGACTCCAATCGCAGAGCAGTAAGTCTCAAGGCAACCGTTTTTGCCACAGTTGCAATGGCGGCCGTTATGGCGCACGATTGTGGTGTGGCCAAGCTCGCCGGCGAATCCGTCGTGGCCATAGACCATCTCACCGTTGATGACGATTCCGCTGCCAACTCCTGTTCCAAGGGTGATCATGATGAAATTCTTCATTCCCCTTGCGGCGCCGTAGGTCATCTCACCCATGGCGGCGGCGTTGGCGTCGTTGGTAAGGGTCACAGGGATTCCTCCCATCGCCTCGGTAAGCATCTTCGCGAAAGGTATCGACCCGGCGCGTCCCCACGAAAGATTCACCGCATTCTCAACCTCTCCGGTGTAGTAGTTGGCGTTAGGGGCGCCGACTCCGATTCCACGGATCTGGCCTTCAGCGTTGGCGTCAGCGATGATCTTCTTCAACGCAGCCGCAAGTTCCTCAATGTAAGGCTCGACGGACGTGTAGGTGTCCGAACGGATGACGGTCTGAGCAAGCACGGTTCCACGCGCGTCCACCACTCCACATTTGGTGGTCTGCCCACCGACATCTATTCCTATTACTAAATTCTTTTCCATGATTATTTTATGATTAGTCCCGGTAGATTATGTTTTACCGGGACAGATTATCAATTAAGCGGTCTTTTTAACCTTCGAGCCGAAGAGGGCATACCAAAGGATGTAGGCGACACCGGCTATGACTACGATGTAGCTCATCAGGTAGTTGGTCGCATCTGCGACAGCACCCTGGATCAAAGGCAGGATACCGCCACCGCAAACCATCACCATGAACAGTCCGGAAGCGATTGATGTGTACTTGCCAAGGCCCTCTACAGCGAGGTTGAAGATGGCTCCCCACATTACAGATGTGCAGAGACCGCAGAGGATGAAGAACATCACTCCTATCGGAATCTCGGCGAGGGAGAATGAAAGCTGGGAGGTAATGGCAGGGAACTTGACTGTCGTCGTGTCACCGAGGAACATGCCAAGAAGCAGGAATACTATGGCAACGGAGCCCACAAAGCTTACCATGGCACGGCTGGAGACTTTAGCACCGACAGAGGCGCCGACAAGACGGCCGCAAAGCATCAGGAACCAGTACATTCCGACGATTGTTCCGGCCACGGCGGCGCTGATGCCGATCTCGGCGGAGGTCATGTAAAGGTTGACGAAGTTAGGGATACCGACCTCGACACCTACATAGACAAATATCGCGATGATACCAAGCACGAAATGTCTGAATGAAAGAGCGCCCTTCACGCTTTCACCCATGGTCAGCTGGCCGGCTTTCCCGGCAGCGGCCGCCGCTTCAAGCTCTGGCTCAGGAATCTGGGAGACAGCTATGATGATGAATGCGAGGGCGAAGATACCCATGGCGATGAAAAGCGCAGGGTTGGCGTCGGCGATCTGGGTGTCCTTTGTCACGTCACCGATGAGGTAACCTACAAGCACAGGGACAATCGTGGCACTCAAAGAGTTGCATGAGCCACCCCACTGGATGAGCTGGTTACCCTTGTTGCCGCCGCCACCGAGGGTGTTGAGCATAGGGTTCACAACCGTGTTGAGCATACACATAGAGAAACCGGAGATAAACGCTCCGAGAAGGTAGACGGCGAAGCTGCCGGCGATTCCCGAGAGGAATGTGATGCCGACTCCGATGAAGCCCACGGTCACGGCCGCGAGGGCGGTGAACTTGTAGCCTTTCTTGGACAGAATCATACCGGCAGGCAGACCCATGAAAGCATAGGCGATGAAGTTGGCCGCATTACCCAGCTGGGACATGAAGTTTGACGCCGCAAACTGCTGCTTCACGATGACTCCGAACGGATTCTGGAATCCAGTCACAAAGGAGATCATCGCAAACAGGAAGAACATGATCACGATTGCGAAGATGTTACCTTGTTGTTTTTTTTCCATTTGTAAGATGTTTTATGTTATTGAAAATATTTCGTGGCATATTCGACAAATTTAGCAAATTAATTTCAAATTTGACCGAATGGCTTTAAAAATCCACATTACAGAATGACCTTTATAGGATTATTACTAACTTTGAGCAAAGAATGTAATGAATATGAAAACGATAATCGACGTCAACGCACATCTGCACACACCGTACTCTTTCAGTGCCTTCACCGACGTGAGGCAGGCTCTTGACATGGCCGCCGCGGAAGGTGTCGAAGTGGTGGGAATCAATGACTTCTACAGCCTGGACGGCTACAGGGAGTGGAATGACGAATGCGCAGCAAGGCATCTCTACCCGATGTTCAACATCGAGTTCATCTCGCTCAACAGCGAGGACCAGGCTGCGGGACTGAGGGTCAACGACCCTAACAATCCAGGGCGCACTTACCTCAGTGGGAAGGGGCTTGCCTATCCGGTGATTCTCAGCGGCAAAGAGGCTCAGATGCTCGCTGACGTGAGGGCGGAATCCAACGCTCAGGTCGAAAGGATGTGCGCCAAGTTGAACGCCCATCTGGATGCGGTCAAGGCTGGGCTCAACATTGATTTCAGGCAGGTTGTCAAGGAACTGACCAGAGGCTCAGTGCGTGAGCGTCACCTTGCGAAAGCCCTTAGGATGGCCGTTGACGCCAAGACTGGCGCGATTGAGGACAGACTCACCCTCTACGAAAGAATCTTCGGAGGACAGCCGCTGAAATCCGCTCCGGACAACGAGGCGGCCGTGGAGAACGAGATCAGAAGCAAGCTGCTCAAGGCCGGCGGCGCGGCGTTTGTGCCGGAAGATCCGAAGGCGTTCCTGCCGATGGAGACTGTCTGCCAGATCATCAAGGCAGCGGGTGGAATACCGACCTATCCGTTCCTCGCCGATGACGCCAAGGGCAACTTCACAGACTTCGAGGGCGACCTCCAGAAAGCAGCCGACACGCTGAAAAAGCGCGGAATCAAATCGGTGGAATTCATCACGACCCGCAACACTACCGCCGTGCTTGAGGAATATTCCGGCTACCTCCAGGACGAGGGATTCATCGTCACTTTCGGTTCGGAGCACAACACGCCGGCGCTGGAGCCAATTCGTCTGCGCACACGCGACAACGCCGAAGGCCTCAGCGAAAAACTGTGCGAGGCCAACTACCGTGGAGCTTGCGCGGTCGCCGCCCATCAGGCGGGACTTGGCTCCATCGAGGCGGGAGACGAGCTGATCCGCAAGACCTTAGGCATTTAGGAATATGCCGGTTCGGCAAACAGAACACATAACTAAGACACGAATATGAAACAGATTGAAGACCTTATCGCGATTTCCCGGAAGTTCGGACAGGACTCCAGATTCGTGATAGCCGGAGGTGGCAACACCTCCTACAAAAACGAGGACAAACTTTGGGTGAAGGCCAGCGGCCACGCCCTCGCAACCATAACTGAGGACGGATTCGCCGTCCTTGACAGAGCCCTTCTGAACGGGATGGGCGAAAAGGCCTACAGTGATGACACGGTGGTCCGCGAGGAACAGGTCAAGAACGATCTCGCAATCGCCTGCCTGACAAAGGACAGGAGGCCGTCCGTGGAGACATCCCTGCACAACTGCATGGGCTTCGCCTTCGTGGTGCACCTCCACCCTACCCTTGTGAACGGCCTGATGTGCTCGGTGAACGCCGAGACTGCCTGCAAGGAACTCTTCCCGGAAGCCCTTTACATTGAATATACTGACCCTGGCTACACGCTTTTCAAGAAAGTCTATGACAGGATAAAGGCCTACAAGGCAGCCAACGGCAAGGAGCCGCAGGTGATATTCCTCCAGAACCACGGAATATTCGTGGGCGGGGACACCACCGCTGAGATCGAGGGAATATATTCAGAGATCATCTGCAAGCTTGAAGGCAAGGTCGCTGCTCTTCCGGAGGGTGACACCGCTGTCTCAGAGACCGTCACGGATGTCGTTCCGGCGATCCGGCAGATGCTCTCACGCTCCGGCAGAGGGCTTAAGACCTTGAAAGTCACCAAGAACGCGCTTGTGGATTTCTTCATTGAAGGTCGCTTCGACAGGCTCAGCGACCAAACTGCCGGGTCACTGAGCCTGTCGAAGTGTCCCGGCAAATCCGGTTTCGAGAAGATCGCCAAGCCGTTCACTCCGGACATCATTGTGTACTGCAAGAGTGCATACATATTCATTGACGCTGTGTCGGACGAGGAGATTCTGAAGCAGGCGGAAGAGAGAATTGAGGCTTTTGCCAGCGAGAGAGGCTACACGCCTAAGGTTCTGCTGATCAAGGGTATCGGTCTTGTGGCCGTGGGAGACAACTCCAAGAACGCCCAGATCATCACCGATGTGTTCACCGATGCGATGAAGGTCGCGTTCTATGCCCAGAGTTTTGGCGGAGAGCACCCGATGGAGCAGGAATGGATCGACTTCATCGACAACTGGGAAGTGGAGAACTACCGCCGCAAGGTAGCCTCCAGCGCGTCCAAAGGACGTGTGGAAGGCCGCACAATCATCGTGACCGGAGCCGCCCAAGGATTCGGAGAGGGCATCGCCCGTGAGTTGATGGCACAAGGCGCCAACATCGTGGTCGCCGACCTCAACGAGGCGACCGGAGAGAAGACCGCGGCCAGTTTCAATGAGAAAGCCGGAGCCAACAAGGCCATATTCATAAAGACTAATGTCGCCGACATGGCCAGCCTCCATAACCTGATGAAGGAGACCATCCTGAACTTCGGTGCGCTGGATGCGTTCGTCAGCAACGCCGGAGTGGTCCGTGCCGGAGGATTGGACGTGATGACCCCGGAGAACTTCGAGTTCGTCACCAAGATCAACTACGAGGCCTACTTCTTCTGCGCCAAGGCCGCCTCTCACATCATGAAGATCGAGACGGCATGGGATCCCGAATATTTCGCCGACATCATCCAGGTCAACAGCAAGAGTGGCCTGCGCGGCAGCAAGGCCAATTTCGCCTACGCCGGCGGCAAGTTCGGAGGAATAGGCCTGACCCAGTCCTTCGCCCTTGAGCTCGCTCCTTACAGGGTGAAAGTCAACAGC
Organism: Bacteroidales bacterium UBA6366; assembly: GCA_002438845.1. Classification (GTDB taxonomy): domain Bacteria; phylum Bacteroidota; class Bacteroidia; order Bacteroidales; family UBA932; genus Cryptobacteroides. Next base: position 6,746 of record DJRG01000070.1, on the reverse strand, counting down.
ATCTGCCCTGGCAACTACTACGACGGACCGCTGTGGAGCAATCCAGAGAACGGTCTGTTCATCCAGTATCTCAACGCCGGGAAGGTTCCGGGTGCGAAGACAGTGCAGGACGTGAAAGATTACTACCTCGCACAGGTGCCTATGCGCAAGGGCTGCAATCCTGTGGACGTCTGCAAGGCCATCCTCTACGCCATCGACCAGACCGGAGAGACCGGACAGGCGATCCCTGTGACGGGAGGTCAGGTGATGCTGGCTTAAATAAGACAATTTAATGTAACTCATTAATATTATGAAACAACTTGACGTAAATCTGATGCATCCGGCCGAGCAGATCGCTATCATTATCGGCAGGATCTATCGCAGTGAGATGACCACCACCTCCGGAGGCAATCTGTCCATCATGGACGACAACGGAGACATGTGGATCACCCCGGCGGCGATTGACAAGGGTTCCCTTACACCAGCGGACATCATGTGTGTGAAGGCTGACGGAACCATCGTAGGCCCTCACAGACCTTCTTCCGAGTACCCGTTCCACAAGGCCATCTACAAGATGAACCCGCATATCCATTCTGTGATCCACGCCCACCCTCCTGGGCTGGTGACATTCAGCATGGTCCACCAGGTCCCGGACACGAGCATAATCCCTCAGGCGCGCGCGACCTGCGGCCCTGTAGGATTCGCTGAATATGCCCTCCCAGGAAGCGAGCTTCTTGGAAAGAAGATCGTGGCCGAGTTCAAGAAAAACCCTGACTACAAGGCCGTCATCATGGAAAACCACGGAGTAGTTGTCGCCGGGGATGACATCGCCGACGCTTACCAGAGATTCGAGACCCTTGAGCTCTGCGCCCGCACGATCTTGAACGCCAAGACTTTGGGCGAGCCAAAATACCTCAGCGAGGATCAGATCCTCCAGCACGAGAAGGCGGTCAACGTTCCGTTCCAACATTTCATGAACGTCACCCACCCTTCCGACGAAAGGGCGATCCGCGCTGAAATCTGCAAGATTGTACGCAGAGCCTGCTCGCAGGGGCTCATGTGCAGCTCGTACGGTACGGCTTCAGTGCGATGGAGAGGCAACGACTTCCTCATCACCCCGTCCAGCATGCAGCGTTGGGATCTTGAGCCAGGAGACATCGTTCAGGTCAAAGACGGAATGGTGGAAGCAGGAAAGAACGCAAGCCGCTCAGTGGCGCTCCACTACGAGATCTACCGCCGCAACCCGAAGGTCAACTCCATCATCCTGACCCAGTCCCCTTCCCTGATGGGATTCTGCACGACTGGTGTGAAATTCGACGTCCGCACAATCCCGGAGAGCTGGATATTCCTTCAGGACATCCCGACATTCCCGTTCGGAAGCCAGTACAACGAGCATCTGAACGAACTCGCCGACGAGTTCAAGCACAGACCGTTCGTGATGCTGGAAAACGATTCAGTTGTTGTGACAGGTGACCAACTCATCAACACGTTCGACCGTCTTGAGGTCGCTGATTTCAGCGCCCGCTCACTGATCCTTGCGGCTCCGCTGGGCAAACTGAACCCTATCACCGACGAAGAGATCGAGGAACTCCGCGTGGCGTTCCACGTCGGAGAATAAAGTTACCAGTCGGTCAACAAGATATTTCACATAATCTAAAGGGCCAGCGATAAATACAAATCCCGAATTTTGGTTACGTGCAAAATTCGGGATTTGGTATTTACCGCCTGATTATAATCTATTCGCCGGCAATGATCTTCGCGTCTTCCGCGCGGTCGATTCCTACTCGTTTTTCCAAGCGGTTGCGTCTCTCTATCAAAGCCTCCTTGTGACGAAGGACCCAATTCTCAAGATAGATCGCGGCGCAGGCAAGGAAGAAGTAGATGATGGTCTGCACGATCATCGCCTTCATCTGCACATCAGCGGCCCCCATATCTCCGCCGGCGGTGCTGAGGTTGATGAAACCTTGCGCTCCGAATGTGGACGGGAATATGTAGGAGAACCATTTCCAAAACTCTGGGAAAGCGATTGTCGGCCATGAACAGCCTGTCAGGAACAGAGCCACCGGTGACATCGCAAGGAAGAGAAGGAAAACCGACTCCCTCCTTGTGATCAACGTGCTCCAGGTCATGCTGAAGAACACACAATCCGTTATGAAGAACACCAGCAGGGCCAGAACATCATGAAACTCTCCCCTTTGAGGGATTCCGAATATGGCCGGCACGATGAAGGCTATGTACATGCCGACAGCAAGGTACAACAGCCAGTAGGCACCCCCTCGGCCAAGAACCACACGTCCCACACCATGTCCTTCAAGCTTGTCAGGCAGTGAGGCGAAGCTACGGTTCCTCTCCCTTGCCGTTCCGACCAACAGAGACATTCCGTAGAACAACGTCTGCTGGATGATGATCATCAGGATCGCCGAAATCAGGAAGAAACTATAGTTGAAGGCCCTGTTGTACGGGTTGTTATCCTCGTACCCAAGCGGTTTCACAGTCTGCGAAATCTGTTGTTCCGACATGCCGGCTGATGCAAACCTCTGCATCTGAATCTGCCCGACCTCATGCAGCATCACGAAGTTGGTGGCCATCAGGGCGTTCTTGTAGTACAGGAAACTGCTCATGTCCGCATAGACGGAGAATGTCGCAGTCTCGTTCCTGACAAGTTTCTCACTGAAATCTGAAGGAAAATAAATGATGCCGTTGACCTTGCGTTCCTGCATCATCTTCTCCGCCTCGGCCATATTCACACAGTTAGCCGCGACCGCCACCTCTCTGGTGGCGTCAATTTCCCTTATGAAACGATGACTGTCCGGGCTGTCACAATTATCGACCACCGCGACCGGTGTGTCCGAAAGTATACCGTTCAGATAGACTACATTGTACAGCAGTGGATAGGCCAGTCCAGCGACAAGGAAGATCAGCAGCACTCCGCTGTCCGAGAAAATCTGTCGGAACTCATGGCAGAATATGCCCCAGAAGTCCTTGATCCATGTTTTTGCGTATGAATTTCTCATGTCACTTAGTCTTTAGGGAAGTTCTGATGAATATACGCCTTCTTAAGTCGTGTCAGACCTACGAGAGGCACAAGGATGAACAGAAGCAGATATATCGCCTGCTTCCACCATCCAGCGAATCCAGCTCCGAAGATGGCCTCTTGAACATAAAACTCATAGTAATGCCTCAGCGGGAATGCGGCGGCGAGCCCCTGAATGTAAGGAGGCATCGCCTCGATCGGAAGCGTGAAGCCGGAAAGCGAGAACCCGAGCACGCTGTAAAGAGCTCCGATACTCAACGCCAATCTCGGCACCGGAAGCATCTCGATGATGAAGATAGCGATCGCCTCACTGGCGAAAATCATCAGGAATATTCCCAAGAACATGTTCCAGATCGAGCCGGCCAACGGGAAGTGCAACTGATGGTACATCAGCAGGATAAGGATCAAGCCTATCGCCGAGAAAGTCAATGTCCAGACCAGCAGCTTGCCGGCAAGCGCGGAGACGATAGAGTTTCCCGACGTCTTAAGCAGGTGACGTGACGTACCGTACTTCAACTCCGCTCCTAATGAATATATCAGGACGATTATCGCTATCATCTCCAGCACACCCGGCAGCAGGACACTGCACAGGTAATAGCTGTAGTTGGTCGTGGTGTTGCCGATCTGATGCAGATCCACATTGACAGGCTGGATCATACCCATGATCTGGCTGTCATTGTAGCCTCTCGCCCTGAACGCCTCTCTCTGGACGGCTCCGTTGGTCAGGTTGACCATTGTGAGCAGATCCTTCCACGCCAACGCTCCGCTGACAAAGTACAATCCGTTGACATAGAACGTGATCTTAGGCTGTCTGTTCGCCTGGATGTCATCATTCATCCCGACAGGAACCACACACACAGCGGCGATCTTGCCTCTGTTCATGTCCTCTCTGGCAGCGGCGAATGAATCGTAGTGGATGACCTTGCCCAACTGGGTGGCGTCCAACTGCTGGCAGAAATTCCTGGAAGTCGATGAATAATCATAGTCCACAAGGCCTATCGGAACATCACTCGGCAGACCCGCCTTCAGAAATGTCAGAAAGAATATGGCGCAGAAAGCGATCACGCCTACCGAACCCAGAAGATAGAGCGGGCGCTGCCTTATTATCCTGAGTTCGCGGCGGGCGACCGCAATAATTCTCTGCCAATTGTTGTTCATAAACGTTATCTCTCGAAAGATGTAAATACTTACTAATAAATTATCACACGTTCGTAATAAGTGCCAGAACAATCCATTCACGTTACCCCTACCCTAAATCCCTCCCCTCGGGGGAGGGACTTACCACCGCAAGCGGTAAATCAGGTAAAAGGCAAAGTGGCACTTAACCTTTATTTAACGATGGCGGACATGCCTGGACGGATTCCGTCAACCTTGACATCCGGAACGGCTCTGACCTCAAAGGTCTTGGCGTCGTACATTCCGGTCTCCTTGGTCGCCTTCCATGTGGCGTAGGATTCACGGACAGCCACATAGTTTACAGTCGCAGGGACCTCCTTGCCGTCAAGAGCCGGGATGATCACCGTGATCTTGTCGCCCTGCTTCATGCCGTGAAGATAGTCCTCACGAACATTGAACGTGAACCAGATGTCGTTCAAATCCGTCACACTTGCGACAGGAGCGCCCTGACCCACCAATTCTCCAACTTTCGGGAATATGGCGGAGATGATTCCGTCCGACGGGGCGGTCAGGTAAAGTTCACCAAGATAGGACTCTACCTCCATCAAAGCACCGTTGGCCTGATCCACAAGAGCCTGAGCGGCTGCCTTGTCCTCTGCTCGCGCTCCGTTCACGGCCATGTCGTACTGACTCTTCGCGGCTTTAGTCTGAGCCACAGCGGCATCGTACTTAGCCTTGACCTCATCGTATTTCTGGGCGGCGATGACCTTCTGGTCGTAAAGTTTCTGGATCCTCTCGAAAGACTTCTTCATCACGTCTTCCTGCACGAGGGCTGTCTGATAAAGCTCATAGGCTCCGGCGATCTGCTCCTTGCGTGCCCCGTTCTGAGCCTTCCTGTTCTGGGCGCTGACGGCCGCCTTTACGGCATTCGCCTGGGCAAGCTTCGCGCGGACCTCAGGAGAATCGATGAATGCGACGGTGTCACCCTTGTGAACCATCTGGCCTTCCTTGACATACATCTCCTCGATTCTGCCAGGGACCTTGCCGGAAACCCTATATTCACTGGCCTCGGCCTCACCCTGAATTACCAGTGGCTTTGGTTTTGAAACGAAATAGCCGATGATGGCTATCAGAAGAATGATCACGATAAGCGCCACAATGCCAATCACAAGATTGTAGCTTTTCTTTTCCTTTTCCATAATCTTAAATTTTTATTATTATCCCTTGATTATTTTGTCTGGGCGTGGCTGTTGCCCTCTGCCTTGTTGAGGTTTGCGGCGAGCATCTGAAGCTCGATTCCCGCGTCGATATATTCAGAATGAGCCTTGAGCCATGCGGTCTGGGCGGCGAGGGCGATGTTCGTCTCGATCACGCCTTCCTCGAAGCCGACTGTAGCGGTACGGAGATTTTCCTCGGCGCTCGCTAAGTTGTTCTGAGCCATCGTGAGTTTTTCGAACGCCTCACCTTCCTGCTTGCGGAGCTGGGTGACCTGAAGGTTGATCAGATTCTTGGCATCCTCCAACTGGGTCCTGTAGAGAGTGGCCTCAGCCTTGGCCTTACGGGTCTTGCTCAGAGCCTCGAAACCATGGAAGATAGGAATATTGACCATGACGCCTGCATTGAAGAAACCGCCCCAGTCTTTCTGGAAGCCGTTCTTAAGGTTAGGGTTGGTCACTGAATATCCCGCCATCAAAGCGATCTTCGGCATCATGTCAGCCCTTGCGACCCTTACTTTTCCGTCGTAGATCTTTGAAGCAAGATCAAGACTCTTTATCTCAGGCCTGTCGGCATAGATCTGGTCGAGATCCTTCGCTGCTCCCATCTGAGGGACCGGTATGTCTGAAAGAGTTTCGTCGGCAAGGACGATCTCTGTGCTGAGATCGAGGCCTATCTGCTTGCAAAGCAACATCTTCGCAAGGGTAAGGCCATTGTCCGACTTAGTCTTGAGCATGTCCGCCTCATTGGCCTTCACCTTTATCTGAAGAGCGTCGGACTCCGTTGCCACTCCTTCCTTTACTGAAAGATCAACATCGTGCTCCATCTTGTGAAGCAGGTCGGCGTAAGCGTCCGCAAGCTTCTTCTTGTTCGCGATGGAGACTATCTGCCAATATGCCTGATCCACATCCACTATCACCTGTTGGTACTGCTGGTCGTACTGGGTCTTTGACAGTTCCTCTGCCAATTTGGCAATATGATTGGCCGCCACAATTTTTCCACCCATGAAAACAGGCTGCTGAACAGTCACGGCACCAGCAAAGACGTTCTGGAGATCAGGATGGAAGGCATCATCAATCTCTTTTCCCAAGGCATTGATGGCCTGAGACATGTCAGTCTGAGACAGAGTCCCGAGAACGGTCTTCCACATCGGGCTGCTGGCGTACTCCAGAGCCGCGGCCGGATTGGATTTTATGGCTGTCATCAGGCTCTGAGCCAACCCTTGGGTCTGGGAGTGAACCAAGGTACCCATGTTCTGAAGCTTATAGGATGTGGCGTCGCTGACAAGGGCAATGTCATTGGCGTTGTAGATGTAAGCTCCTGTGGCGGAGACATTCGGCAGATAGTTGGCGAAAGCGATCTTGCGGTCATAGCCAGCCATCTCGATCTTTGTCTCCGCCTG
>DJRG01000007.1 GCA_002438845.1 Bacteroidales bacterium UBA6366 | reverse complement strand
TGGCACGCTTCCTCAGGGAGCTATAGCATGCCAGTCGCTTCGGCAGGCTCAGCGACCACAGGCTCGCAACGATCACATAGCATGTCGGTTGCTGAGCCTGTCGAAGCACCGAAAGCACGATAACAAACAAATAGAGCCATCCTCAAATCGGGGATGGCTCTTTCATTTTATGTCGGACGAAATGTGTCCGGGAATATATTCGTAAAACTACTCTGCCTCGGTGGTTTCGCCCGGCATCATCACAACCTCAACGAAGTTGCCAGAGTTGTAGAGTCTTGCGGCGGCCTCACGGATGGCGTCCTTGGTCATGCCATTTACCGCGGCCTCCCACTCCTTGTCGTAGTCGTAGCCGCTGCGGAAATAGCGTAGCAGGTCTGACAGCCAGTAAGAGTTGTTGATCCGGCTCTCAGGGACATTCTTCTTGAAATGCTCGATGGTCCTTGTGAACTGCTCATCGGTAGGGCCTTCCTCCGCGAGCTTCTTGAAACCATCCTGAGCGAGGGTCCTGAGCTTCTCGGCAAGGGCCGGCTTGCAGTTGAAGTAAACCTGAAGGAGATACCTTCCGTTAGGATCCTTGCGGGCATTCGCCACGGTAGAAGCACCGTAAGTGCCACCCTCGTCCTCACGGAGAGTGTCGGTGTAGATCTGGTCAAGGATGTAGCTGACAGCACTGGTAAGTGTCTGATCCTTTACGGAGAACGAACGATAGTCACTGTAAACCTGAAGGACGGTCGTCAGCGGAGTCTCCATCTTCTGGTCAAAGACATCTACGACCTTGCCCTTGACAAGCTGCGGCTGCACATCAGCCCACTTGGTCGCCTTCTTGCCCTTAGGAAGAGAACCGATGTATTTCTCAACCAAAGGTTTGAGAGTCTCAAGATTGACATCACCGACAATCACCATTGTGGCTCCGGCCACATCGGCGAAGAGCTTGCGATAGTTCTTCTCTATGGTCTGAAGGTTGGCCTTGCCAAGTTTCTCCATCGAAAGCACTTCGTTCCTTGGATCGTCATTGTAGAGGATCTTGGTGAACCTCTTCTGGAAAGCGAAGTTAGGAGTGTTCTCCAGGTTCGGGAGCACGGCCTTTATCTGAGCGGTGGCGTTGTCATATTCTTCCTGATCGAAGCGAGGATCGGTAAACTCAAGGTAGAGAAGCTGGAAAGCTGTCTCCAGATCCTTTACTGAAGAGTTGCCGGAGATCCCGTTGTAAAGGTCATCAATGAAAGGATTGACGCTTACCATCTTGCCTGAAAGCATCTTGGAAAGCTCGGTTCCTTTAAATTTTGACACACCCTGCGCACTCTGGAAGACACTGAATATGCTTCCGTCGAATGAAGGCAGATCCTCTGTCGGGATAAGGCTTTCTCCGCCTGCTTTATAGAAAGAGAACAGAATCTGGTCCTTCTTGTGCTCGGTAGGAAGAACGACAACCTTGGCACCGTTGGACAGAATCCACTCTGTGGCGCCATATATCGTCTTGGATGTCTTCTTCACCTTGCCTCCTGCCAGTGCGGAAGGATCCATCAACGGCTCATTGGAGGTCTCCTCAACAGGAGCTTCGATCTCGGACTTCTTCACTTCCTCAACCACCTGAAGCAGTTGCTCTGTCGTAGGGGTCGCAATACCCTCCTTCTCAGGGCCGCTATAGATGACAACAAGGCTGTTCTGGTCAGCAAAGGCTTGAGTCAGAACCTGGTTCATGACCTGAGCGTTGATCTGACCGAAGATTGCCTTGACAAGTTCCAGTTTTGTCGCCGGCTCAAGGATGGCATAACTGCTGAAGAAATTGCTGATCAGAGGGTTGACAAACTCGCTGTTCTTACGGGTGTCCGCCTGGTTGGCGGCTTTCTCATAATAAGCGATGATGTTGTCCTTGGCCCTGCTCACCTCACCTTCGGTGAATCCGTACCTCTTCATTCTTTCAAGTTCGGTCACAAAAGCTTTGAATCCTCCGAGAATGTTGTCCTCCTTAAGGCTGACATTTCCGTCTGCACCCTCGATGACCTCGCAGAGCTTGCCGAAACCGAAGCTGCCATAAAGGTATGGAGCATCAGCCTTGGACGTGATGTCATTGAAGCGCTCGCTCATCACAGACTGCACAACGTTCTCGATCAAGTCGTTCATCAGCCCGATAGCGGTGGCGTTCAAGGACTCGTCACGAGCCTCGCTTTCCCAGACCATCTCCACTGACGGAGACGTGGTCTCAGGGTCAGTTATCACAGCCACACGCGGCTCGGTGAACTCCTTGAACTGAATCGTCTCCTTAGCCTTAGGGTTCACAGCGGCCGGAATGTCAGCGAATATCGACTTGATCTTTCCCTCGACAGCGTCCACATCGATGTCACCTACAACGATGATGGCCTGCATGTCAGGACGGTACCATGTCTGATAGAAGTTCACAAGGCTCTCCGGCTTGAAGGTCTCAAGGTTCTCCTTGCTTCCGATCAGGGTGCAAGTGGCGTACTTGGAGTCACCATAAAGGTAAGGAAGAGACTTCTCGAAAGTTCTCCAACCGGCGTTCCTGCGGGAACGTCTTTCCTCGATGATCACCGGACGCTCCTTGTCGATCTCGGCAGGATCGTTGGTCACGAAATGCGAGTAGTCGTGCAGGATCAGAAGGCAGGTGTCCACAACCGATTCCCTTACCAAAGGAATATTGTTGAGCATGTAGGTGGTCTGGTCGATGCCTGTGGCGGCGTTCACATTCCCACCGAAAGAGGCTCCGATGCTCTGTAGCCAGTTAAGGATGCCCTTCTCAGGGAAGTTCTTCGTGCCGTTGAAGCACATGTGCTCCAGGAAGTGCGCGAGACCGTCCTGGTCAGGAGTTTCCTGGATGGCACCGACATTCGTGGCGAGGTAGAACTCAGCCCTGCCCGCCGGCTTGTCATTATGTCTGATGTAATAGGTCAGACCGTTCTCCAGCTTGCCGATCTTGACCGCAGGGTCATTCGGAAGCTGCTGCATCTGCGCGCTCGCCACGAATGCCGAAGCACTCAGAAGGAAAGCGGAGACTAAAATCAAAAATCTTTTCATACTAATCTATCTTTAGGATTATTATTGTTCATCAATATATTCAAGAATATCTCCGGGCTGGCAATCCAACGCCCTGCACACAGCCTCCAAAGTGGAGAATCTGACGGCCTTTGCCTTTCCGGTCTTCAGAATGGAAAGGTTGGCTGGAGTTATCCCTATCTTCTCGGCAAGAGCAGCGGAAGACATCTTCCGCTTTGCCAGCATGACATCGACATTGACTACTATAGGCATATCATTCAATTTTCAGCACGGCAAACTTACATCAAAATATTCGTTATTCCAAATATACTTTTCGATTTTCGATAAATTATTATTGAGTACACAGGAGCAATCGCATCAAAAACACATCCTTCCTTATGCATGCAATAATGCGGTTATGACATCTTCATCCCTTATAATTACCGCCAGCGGAAATGAGTGGTGCAGCGTGTATAAAAAAAGTATCGCAAAGCCCCTGGAATCATTGCATATATCATTGATTTTAGCTACTTTATTACTTACTAATTAGTATTAAATCAATGGTGACAACCTATCAAATCTTTGCGGATTTTCCCGATCATCGCGTGACGGGGCGCTGCATCTACTCAATCTCCGACCTCCTCACGATCTCCCTCCTTACCTACCTCTGCGGTGGAGAGGACTACGTCGACATGAGCGAGTTCGCCCATGCGCGGGCCAGGGACTTCGACCTCCTGACCGACAACGACACGCCCCGTCCCCTGACACATTCGAGCGCCTGTGTCCGCGGTATGCCCAGAGGAGCTGCGCCGCTGCCTGACCGAACACGGGAGAGCCTTCCTGTCATCGCTGGATGAAAAGCAGGTGGCGATAGACGGGAAGAAACTGCGCGGTGCGAGTACGAGGGCTACCGGGGCCCAAGGCGACTACATACTCAG
>DJRG01000046.1:5336-27026 GCA_002438845.1 Bacteroidales bacterium UBA6366 | reverse complement strand
CGGATGTTCACGAGGTCAGCCTTGAAATCCTCTGACAGCACGCAGTACTGGTTTTCGAACTGCTCTGCAAACTCGTAGTCTCCGGTAGCCTGGGTCTTGAGGGCAATGCCGGTGAACTCAGCCACAAGTGAAAGCGTCTTTTCGTAGTCAATCGAATATTTACCGCTGTCGCCACGCTTGAAGGCTCCGTTCTGATTGAGGTAGTTGAAGAGCATCACATAAGCCCTTCCAAGCTGTGAGGCCTCACCGAAACGCTCTGAACGAATCAGGTTGGCGACGAATGTCGTGATAGCATCCTCTTTAGTGATAAGAGCAGGAATCTTGTGCTCATCCAAAAGCTTGCAGACTAAGTACAAACCGAGAGCATTGGCCTTTGCGTCCTCCCATGTGAGAGCCTTGTTGCCGAGAGCCTCATAGACAGCGCCCTTGCCGTTGATGGTCTCCTTCACACCCAGTCCGTGAGCGATCTCACGGAAAGCAATGTTCCAGTAGAACGCTTCCTCGTCAAGGTGATCCTGCTGGTCAGGACTCAAGACAACGATGCCGACAGGATTCACTACCCTGTTGAACTTCTCCATCATGATGTTACGAAGAAGTGCAGTACGGGTTCCAGCCTTGGCCTGAACCACTTCATTGTAAGGAAGATTCAAGGCAATCAGCTTGATACCAGCATTAGCGTGGCCAGAGCAGTAGATAGCGTCATAGGCGTAGATGTCCGACTCGTCTCCCGGTACAAAATTCTTGTACTGCTCCTCGCAAGGAATCTGCTTCTGGAGCTCAGGCAGCATGGTCTTGAACTGGTCAAGAACTTCGGTGCGCTTGAGATCTTTCAAAAGAACGTAAGCCTCGTAGGATGTCTTGAGACCGTACAACTGATCATCATTAACCTCGTTAGGACCGATAATGAGATCCATCTTGCTGTCAGTCATCTCCAGCCATGCAAGGTCGCTATCGTAGTAATAGTCAGTCTTCAAAGCGTCAATCTTCTTGAGAAGATAGTTGCGAACACTCGGTTTGATGGTGATGTCAGCGGCAGCCTTGAGGTAGTTGCAGATCTTGTCGATGTTGTACTCATAGGCATCGTGATACCACACAGCGACCAATTTGCCGTCAGAGTCACGCCTGATTAGCGAATATGGGCTTGTCTTCACCGGATCGGCAAGCGAATCGAACTCAGCCGAAGTCATGTCAGCTGGATAGAAATTGGCTCCAAGAGGAAGATTTCCGAAACCCTCCACAAAAGTGGAGCCGTCAAGACGGTCCCAAGGGCCGTAGTTAATTTTGGCGTAATCTCGCAAATCAGCGTCTTTCAGATTTTCAATCAGAGTTTTGTCTCCAAAATACTGATTCCAATAGATGCTGTCAGCCTGGTCAGCAGCGAATTTGTAAAGATTAAGGACTTCTTTGCCGTTGTCCGTGATACCGGAAAGGTCAGGTGATTCGATCTTGACAAGAGCATACGAATCGACCTTTTTCTGAACAGCGGTCTCAGGCGTTGTGTTGCAGGAGGCCACAAGAGCGATCAGCGATAATGCCAGAACGGTTCTTTTCATTTGAAAAAAGTGTTATTATTATTGTTTATATTCTTTTCTCTTTTGCATCCTGCAAATTTAATGAATATAAATGAAAAAAGCACATCAACGAGACGTTGATGTGCTGATATTCGTAAGAAATCGTACAATTAGATGATTCCCTGCTCAAGCATAGCCTGTGCAACCTTCATGAAGCCAGCGATGTTGGCGCCCTTTACATAGTCAACGCTGCCGTCCGGACGTGTGCCGTACTTCACGCACTGCTCGTGGATGCTCTGCATGATCCAGTGAAGCTTGTCGTCAACTTCCTGTGCTGACCAGCTGAGATGGGCGGCATTCTGGGTCATCTCAAGACCTGAGGTGGCGACTCCACCGGCGTTCACGGCCTTTCCAGGAGCGAAGAGGACTCCGTTGTTCTGGAAGAAGTGGATGGCTCCCGGCTGGCAACCCATGTTGGAAACCTCGCAGCAGCACCAGCAACCGTTGGCCTTCAGTTCCTTGGCATCGTCCTCACTGAGTTCGTTCTGGAACGCGCAAGGAAGAGCGATGTCGCAAGGGATGCTCCAAGCCTTCTTGCCGGCGGTGAACTGAACCTGTCCCGGGAACTTGGTGGCGAGATCCTCGACCATGTTCCTGTTGGAGGCACGCATGTCAAGCATATATTCATTCATCTCTGGGGTCATTCCCTCAGGAATATGGCATACTCCGTCAGGACCGGAGATGGCCACAACCTTGGCTCCAAGCTGTGTAGCCTTCTTCACAGCACCCCAAGCCACGTTACCGAAACCGGAGATGCAGACCTTCTGGCCAGCGATGTCCTTTCCTGCCTTGTGGAGAAGGTGCTGGGTGAAATAGAGGGCTCCGAAACCGGTGGCCTCAGGACGAAGGATGGAACCTCCCCATGTAGCGCCCTTTCCTGTGAGCACTCCAGTGTGGTACTGACGTGCGAGCTTCTGGTACATTCCGTTCAGGAAGCCGATCTCACGTCCACCGACACCTACGTCACCCGCAGGGATGTCCTGATCAGGGCCGATGCAGCGCCAGAGCTCAAGCATAAAGGCCTGGCAGAAACGCATGATCTCAGCGTTTGACTTGCCCACTGGATCGAAGTCTGAACCACCTTTGGCTCCACCCATAGGAAGGGTTGTGAGGGCGTTCTTGAATGTCTGCTCGAATCCGAGGAACTTAAGCATTGAAGGAGTCACAGCCTTGTGGAAGCGGAGTCCTCCCTTGTAAGGTCCGATCGCGCTGTTGAACTGGACGCGGTAGCCGAGGTTGGTCTGAACCTCACCGTTGTCGTCGATCCAGGTGACACGGAAAATGAAGATTCTGTCAGGCTCTACGAGTCTCTCAACGATCTTAGCCTTCTCAAACTCAGGATGCTGGTTATAAACTTCCTCGATTGACTCAAGAACCTCCTGTACTGCCTGGAGATATTCCTTCTCGGTAGGGTACTTGGCCTGGAGACGGGCCATTATTTCTGTTGTCTTCATAATGTGATTGTGTTATTAATTAGTTAATAATGTGTATGTGTTCTATTTAAGTTCCCATGTGGAGCCGCTGTGAAGCAGCTCGTCGACGCTGTGGATCCTCGCCTTGGCCTTCACGCTCTCGACCTGTCTGGCGACTTCCTCATCGTAGGTGATGTCAGGAACCTCACGGATGACTCCGAGGGCCACAGGGAAGTCAGGCCACTTCATGTCGGCGAGCATCATCTGGAGGCCCAGATTGTCGGAATGGCTATCGTGAGTGAGGATGTCATCCTCAGTGACTCCGTTTTCTCCTATAGTCACCACCTTCAGCCTCCAACCATCGAGGGCGATTCCTTTGTCTCGGTTCTTTCCGAATATCATCTTCTCGCCGTCACGCAGAACCAGCGTCCTGTCGGCCTTGTGCTCCCTGTCGGAAATCTCGGCGTGAGAGCCGTTGTTGAATATCACGCAGTTAGTCAGGAACTCCATCACGGAAGTACCCTTATGCCTTGATGCGGCGAGCATAATTTCCTGATTGAGAGCCAATTCAGTGTCCATTCCACGGGCGAAGAATGTCCCCTTTGCCCCCAACACAAGGCTGCCCGGATTGAACGGATGCTCGACCGTACCGTAAGGGGATGTCTTGGTGATTGCTCCCAGTTTCGAGGTCGGGGAATATTGCCCCTTCGTCATTCCGTAAATCTGGTTGTTGAAGAGCATCAGGTTGATGTCGATGTTCCTGCGGATTGCGTGGATGAAATGGTTTCCGCCGATCGCAAGCGCGTCACCGTCACCGCTCACCTGCCAGATGCAGAGATCCGGGTTGGCGACCTTCATGCCGGTCGCTATCGCTGTAGCCCTGCCGTGGATGCTGTGGAATCCGTATGTGTCCACATAGTACGGAAGCCTTGACGAGCATCCGATTCCGGACACGACCACAATCTTGTCCTTGTCTATCCCCTTTTCCTCGCAAACCTGCGGAAGGGTCCTTTGAAGAGCCGCGAGCACGGAATAGTCCCCGCATCCCGGACACCATCTGATCTCCTGGTCGCTCTTGAAATCTTTCAACGTATATTTTGGCATTGTGCGTTCCTCCTATAACTGAGCCGAAGCCGCGTCTACAATCTCCTTCACAAGGAATGTCTGCCCCTGAACCTTATTACAATTCAAATAATTGAACTGAGGGAATATGGTCTTGAGGTAACCGGCGAACTGTCCGAGATTGAGTTCGCAGACGATTATCTTCCTGAAGCCCGAGAGAACCTTCTCCGTGTTCTTCGGCAGCGGATCGATGAAATCAAAATGCACCCGGCTGACAGTCTTTCCGGCGGTGCGGAGTTCCTCAGTGGCTGTAAGAATATGTCCGTACGTGCCACCCCATCCGACCAGCAGGACATCCCCGCTCTCCGGACCGTCAACAACCAAGTCAGGAATGTCAGCGGCTACACGGGCGACTTTCTCCGCGCGTTCCCTGACCATCGTCTCATGGTTGGCGGCATCGGTGGAAAGCACACCTTCATGCGTCTTCTCAAGGCCACCGACACGGTGTCCAAGACCCGGGGTTCCGGCCGGAGCCCATTTTCTGGCAAGAGTCTCGGCATCCCTCTCGAATGGACGGAACTTGTTTCCGTCGGCCACCGCGAGGCGAGGCTTGATGACAGGATATTCACTCATGGAAGGAATCTTCCACGGCTCGGAGCCGTTCCCGAGAAAGCCTTCGGACAGAAGCAGGACGGGGGTCATGTGCTCCATGGCGATCTTGGCGGCCGTAAAGGCGGCATCAAAGCAATGCGCCGGAGAATGTGCGGCCATCACGACCATAGGGCTCTCGCCGTTTCGTCCATAAAGGGCCTCGTTGAGGTCGGCCTGTTCGGTCTTCGTAGGCAGTCCGGTGCAAGGACCGCCACGCTGAACGTCCACAATCACAAGCGGAAGTTCGGTCATCACGGCCAGTCCAAGGGCCTCGGACTTAAGCGAAAGGCCAGGACCGGAAGTCGTGGTGACGGCAAGATTGCCGGCGAACGAAGCTCCGATCGCGCAGCATATTCCCGCTATCTCGTCCTCGGTCTGCATTGTCTTGACCCCAAGGTTCTTGTGTATGGCGAGTTCCTCAAGTATCGCGGTGGCAGGCGTGATCGGATAAGAGCCGCAGAAAAGAGGCCGACCGGATTTCTCCGAGGCGGCGATCAGCCCCCAGGCCAGAGCCTGGTTGCCCGTTATATTCCTGTATATTCCTTTTTCCTGGATGTCAGGCACAACGGTGTAGGTGTCGGCGACCGCCTGGATGTTGGCGGCGTAGTTGTAGCCGTCGTTCACCACCTTGCGGTTCGGCTCGATCATCTCAGGATGCTTCTTGGCAAAACGCCCTTCAAGATAGGTATAGACATAGTCCAACGGACGGCTGTAGATGAAGCAAGCCATTCCGAGGGTGAACATATTCCTGCACTTGTGGACAGAAGCCACGTCAAGTCCGCTGTCTTTCAGGCTTTCCTCCGTAAGTTTGGTGATCGGGGCCACGATGATGTTCCTGTCCTCTATGTGAAGCTCCTCAAAGGGATTGCCCGTGAAGCCGGCCTTAGTCAGGCCGAAATCGTCGAAGGCGTCCTCGTCCACAAGCACGGTGGCGTTTCTCTTGAGCCACTTTGCGTTAGCCTTGAGGGCGGCAGGATTCATCGCCACAAGCATGTCACAGAAATCACCCGGTGTGTTGACCTTGTGGCTTCCGATGTGAACCTGGAATCCGGAAACGCCGGCCACAGTCCCCTTTGGGGCTCTGATCTCGGCCGGATAGTCCGGGAATGTTGAAAGGCCGTTACCATAGACTGCTGACAAGTTCGCGAACAACGTTCCGGTAAGCTGCATACCGTCACCGGAATCCCCGGCGAACCTGATCACAACATCCTTAGCATCAATAACCTTATGTTGCATTTCTATTTTAAGAATATTAGTGTTGAATAAAAATTCCTTACAAATTAAAGCATAAAAAGCAGAATAACCAACACATTTTCCGAAAAAAGATATTCACACCACAAACAGCCTCGCACAAAGTCATAAAATCATAAATATCCCCACACAAATAACACGTCAGTATGGAAAAGCGCACGCAGTGCGAAGCGACCGGGTGTAAAAAAAGGGCCGGCAGTTATTGCCGACCCTCAAAAATTTGATTTCCAAAGATTATTACTGCTGTCCCTGAGTTTGCGCCTGAGCCTGAAGCTCCTTCTGGAGATCCTCAAGCGTCCTGCCTTCAGGGATATTCAAAGCCTTTCTTGCCTCGGGAGTGAGATCCTTGCACTGCGCCTTGTCCACATAGAGGTACTGCGAAGTCTCGAATACGAACAGGTAACCGCCGGCCTTGGCAAGTTTCTCGACAGCCTCCTGAGCCTTCTTGTAGATAGGATCCATCAACTGCTGGTTCTGCTGCTGAAGCTCGGCCTGGATTGACTGCTGGAACTCCTGGATCCTCTGCTGGATGTCACCAAGCTCCTTCTCTTTGCTGGACTTGATGGCAGGAGTCCATGTGGCCTGCTTCTGCTGGTACTCGTTGTACTTGCTCTGGGCCTCCTCCATCATGCTCTGGAGCGTTTCCTGGGCCTCTTTCTGAGCGGCCTGCATCTGTGATCTGGCAGCGTCAGCCTCAGGCATGAGCATCACAAGCTCATTGAAGTCAACATAAGCGAACTTCGCCTGCGCCGAAGCCGTCAGAGTAAACAATGCCATTGCGGCAATCAAAAGAATCTTTTTCATTTTTATAGAATTTTATCAGTTTCGTGTCTTGTTCCTGATGCAAATGTAAGAATATTATTTTAGAATTGCTGTCCGATAAGGAAGTGGAACTGGCTTCTGTTCTTCTTCTCAGGATTGTCGAAGCCGTAGCCCCAGTCGATACCGAGCAGACCGATCATCGGGAGGAACACCCTCACGCCCACACCGGCCGAACGCTTGATCTGGAACGGATTGAATTTCTTGATGTCGGACCAGCAGTTACCTCCCTCAAGGAAGCCCAACACGAAGATCGTGGACTGTGGCTGGAGGATGACAGGGTAACGGAACTCCATCGTGAACTTGTCGTAGACGTTGCCGGCATAGTAACCGTTTGAGTTGTACGGAGTGGCGGCCCAAGGGGTAAGCGAGTAGTTCTCGTAGCCACGCAGGGCGATGATGTCGGCGCCGTAGGTGTCGTAACCCGACATACCGTCTCCTCCGACCCTGAAGCCCTCGAACGGAGAGTAGCCCCATTTGCGGTTGTAGTAACCAAGGTAGCCGAACTGGGCGCGGCTCATAATCACGAAGTCGCCGATGACTTTAGTATAGAGCTCGCCGCTGATTTTCCACTTGTGGTACTCGATCCATTTGTAACGCTGGGCGGAAGTCCAGTTGTCGTAGTTGATGTCCTTGTAGCTGGAGACCTTGGTAGGGTTGCCGTTGGCGTCAAGCGTACCGAGATCCTTCTTCCTGAACAATGAATATGGCGGCGTGAGCTGAAGGCTGGCGCTGAAGTTCGAGCCCATGCGGGGATAGATCTGCTGGTCGGTGGAGTTCCTGCTCAGGCTGATTGTGTAGCTGAGATTGTGGGACTTGCCGTCATTGAACATGAAGTAGCCGTTGATCCAGTTCTTCAGGTCATATATCTGCCAGTTCAGGCCGTTGTACAGCACGAAGTAGTTGTCCGGCCATTTCAGACGGGTACCGATTCCGGCCGAGAAACCATAGACCTGCATGACCTTGTCGTTGGAGAGAAGTCCAATCGTCAGATACGAGTTTGTCTGTCTGGTGTAGTAGGCCTGGAGGTTCAGCGAGGTTGGCTTCTTCGCGAAGAGCCAAGGCTCGGAGAATCCGAAGACAAGCGATGTGTAATACGTTCCGTTGGTCTGGAAACGCAGCGAGAGATTCTGGGCGTCTCCAAGCGGGACAGGTCTCCACGCGTTCTTGTCGAACATGCGCTTCGTGGAGAAGTTGTTGAAGTTCACACCGACAGTCGCCACGAAAGTGTTGGCGCCCCAACCTCCGGAGAGCTCCAACTGGCTGGAAGGTTTCTCCGTCACGTTATAGACAAGATCCACCGTGTTGTTCAATTGGTTCGGGAGGATGGAATAGCCTTTAGAAGGATCTGCAATAGCCTCAGGGTCAAACTGTCCCAAAGAGGCGATCTCCCTGATGGAACGCTCGAAGTCCGTCTGGCTGAAAAGGTAGCCCGGCCTTGTGGCGAGCTGCCTGCGGACAATCCTCTCGTTGGTCAGATTGTTGCCGTTGATGACGATGTTGTTCAGAGTCGCCTGCTTTCCTTCGGAGATCCTCATCTCCACATCCACGGAATCACCCTCGATGTTCAGTTCGACCGGAGTCACATTGAAGAAAAGGTAACCGTTGTCACGATAGACCTTGGAAACATCCTGGTCACCCTGTTTTCCTCCGCCCAGAAGCCTCTTCTGCATGGTCACCATGTCATAAGGGTCGCCCTTGCGGATGTTCAGTATCTCGTTGAGCTGGTCAGTGGAATAGACCGAATTGCCGGTCCACGAGATGTTCCTGAAATAGTATTTCTTGCCCTGGTCGATCTTCAGGTCGATGCCGAGCCTGTCGGGAGTCACATAGTAGATGGAATCCTTGACGATGCGCGCGTCACGGAAACCGGACTCGTTGAGCTTGCTGATGAGGCTGTTCTTGTCGTTAGGATATTCCTTCTCGTTGAATTTCTTGCTGTTGAAGAAGTTGTACCATTTCTTGGCCTTTGTCTTCTTCATCGCGCGGGACAGCTTGTAGTCCGAGAAGCCTTCAGCACCCTCGAACTTGATGTCGCGGATCTTCACCTTGGAGCCACGGTCGACGGCGAAGTTCACCTTGATGGCGTTCTTCACCATGGAGTCCTTCTGGGTCTGGATGTCAACCTTGCAGTTGAGGAATCCCTTGTCGGCGTAGAATCTCTTGATGATGTCAGTGGATGTCTTGGCGACATAATCCGAGAACTCACCGCCACGGCGAAGGTTGAGCCTTTCGTCCAGATCCTTCTGCTCACCTTTTCTCACTCCTGTAAAAAGCCATTTGGAGACCCTTGGACGCTCCTGGATACGGATAGTAAGGAAGGCTGAGTCCCTGTTCTCGCTCAGATGGTCCAGCTCCAGCGCGACATTCTCGAAATACCTCTGCATCCACAGCCTGGACACTATCGAGGAAAGGTCATCGCTCGGAATAGTGACCTTCATGCCTTTCTGAAGACCGGTCAGGGAGATTATCTGCTGGCTTGAGAACTGGTGGTTTCCCTCAACGGTGACTCCACCCACATAGTAGGTCTTCGGGTGGTCATAATCAACCTCGGCGGGAACAGAAGATTTCGCCGTTTCCTGTCCCATGGCAGGGATGACGGCGAAAGACAAGGCGGCGAGGCACAAGAAGCGATATACTTTCATCGAATCAGATTTCATTGAATTAAGCTACAAATATACGCAAGTTATTTAACTTTTCCATACCTTCTGTTCCTATGGGAATATTCCTCAAGGGCCGCCCTGAACTCTTCACGTCTGAAATCAGGCCACAGAGTGTCCACAAAAAGGAATTCCGAATATGCCGCCTGCCAAAGAAGATAGTTGCTGATCCTTTCCTCCCCTGAGGTCCGGATGATAAGATCAGGATCCGGGATCCCGTCCGTCACCAGATAATGCCCGAATTCCTCGATTCCGACCGATTCAAGTCCTTCGGGATCACCGGCATATTCACTGGCCATCCGCTTGGCCGCCTGAAGGATGTCCCACTTGCCGCTGTAGCTGAAAAAGACGATCAATGTCAGAAGCGGTTCCTTTCCGGGGGCCGGCTCAGTCTTCTTCTCCGCCAGACGGATCGCGTCCAGAAGCCCGGGAGCGAGCCTGGAGGTGTTGCCAAGGACACGGAATCTCACTCCTTTGGCGGCAAGGGAATCTATCTCATCCGCCATGGCTTTCAGCATCAACCCCATAAGAGAGTTGACCTCCTCCTCGGGGCGTCCCCAGTTCTCTTCCGAAAAAGCGAAAAGCGAGAGGTATTTGACCCCGGCCTCCGCTGCCGCCTCGACACAGACCCTCACGCTTTCGACTCCCTCGAAATGGCCGGCGACCCTTTCCTTGCCCTTGAGACGGGCCCATCGCCCGTTGCCGTCCATGATGATGGACACATGAGCCGGTATGTTGTTGATTTCGTCCATATATTCACAAAATTGTCATTCACCGCTGTTCCGGATGTCCTCTCCCCAGAACAGCTTTGTTGTCAAAGCTTTTATAAAACTGGTATTTTTTAGACGTACCCTCTTTAGCGAAAACTGTGCCACCTTGACGTCAAGGGTGGCGGAGGGGTCGATAAGATGGTTTCTGTTGTCCATCGAGAGCATGACGCCATCATCCCGTGATCTCATGGAGACAGTGATCCTCGTGGTGTCCGGAACCACAAGCGGGCGGGCGTTCAGGTTGTGCGGGGCGATCGGCGCGATGATCAGCACCTTCGCCTCGGGAGCGCAGATGGGGCCTCCGACGCTTAATGAATATGCAGTCGATCCGGAACTGGTGGCGACAAGAAGCCCGTCGGCCCAGTAAGTCGGCAGAGGATGAC
The DNA here is from genome assembly GCA_002438845.1 of Bacteroidales bacterium UBA6366. Classification (GTDB taxonomy): domain Bacteria; phylum Bacteroidota; class Bacteroidia; order Bacteroidales; family UBA932; genus Cryptobacteroides. The sequence continues at coordinate 16,447 of DJRG01000046.1, read as the reverse complement.
CGTCTATGGTCACGTCAACTCCAAGAAGAGCCGCTCCGGAACGGTGCACGGAGACTTCGTTGAGGGTGAAAGGCCAGAATCGCGGTTCCGTCTCCGAGAGTCCGTCAGACACCTTTGTGTCCAGCAACTCCCTGTCCTCCAGATACCATCCTCCGGACAAGAGCGCCTCGCAGGCCTCTTCGGGACTATATTCAGAAAGGAATCCCAGCCTTCCGAGGTTGACCCCGAGAATCGGGACGCCGGACTTGCCAACGCACTGGGAAGCAGAGAGAAACGTGCCGTCGCCGCCAACGCTCATGACCAGATCCGTGCCGGGAAGAATGTCCTCCCCGCCGCTGATCTGATAGAGATCAAACGATTCTTTGTCAAGCCTTTCCAACATCGAGGAAAGTCTCTTTTCGCCCATGGCGTCACCTTCTCTGGAGTATAGTGCTATCTTCATCCGTGCCTTGTTCCGATTATGTGTCCGAAGACTATCGGATTCCAAAAATAGCACAATTCTGCATAAAACTGAACATAAATCATTATTTTTGTGTGTTTATATTGTTGTACGAACATGACCAGACTTAGTGTAAACATCAACAAGATCGCGACCCTGCGCAACGCCCGCGGGGGGAACATGCCCGATGTCGAGAAGGCGGCGATCGACTGTGAAAGATTCGGAGCGGAAGGGATAACCGTCCATCCAAGGCCGGACGAAAGACACATAAGGTACTCGGATGTAAGGGCCATAAGGCCTACGTTGACGACCGAGTTCAACATAGAGGGAAATCCTATTCCCAGTTTCGTGGACCTGGTGCTCGAGGTTGTGCCCGATCAGGTGACCCTCGTACCGGACGCCCATGACGCCATCACCTCCAACGCCGGATGGGACACCATCTCCAACAAGGATTTTCTGACGGACATCTGCGCCGGATTCAAGGAGAAAGGGATCCGCACCTCAATATTCATTGACCCTTCCCCTGCGATGGCTGAGGGTGCCAAGGCTTGCGGATGCGACAGAGTGGAACTCTACACTGCCGACTATGCCGCGAACTATCCTTCTGGCCCGGAGAATGCAATCAAGCCCTATCTTGAGACGGCCAAAGTCGTCCGCGAACTTGGTTTGGGACTGAATGCCGGCCACGATCTGAGCCTCGAGAATCTTGAATATTTCATAAGAACCATCCCATGGACGGACGAGGTCTCCATCGGCCACGCCATCATCTGCGACGCTCTTTACATGGGTCTTGAGAAAACAATCCAGGCATATCTGTCGAAGATAAAGATTTTTTAGTTACATTTGCAACCTTGAATATTAATTAATAAATCAATAAAATGAAACAAACACCACTGATTGTAAGCATCATAGCCCTCGTCGCTGTGGTTGCCCTCGGAATTATCCAGCTCACTTCTAACGGTAACGGGAAAAAGGACTCCACCTCAGGAGAGGCCGCCCAGGCCACGGCGCAGGCCGGTTCCATCGTATGGTTCGACCTTGACAGAGTGCTTGACGAGTACGACATGGCCAACGACCTCAGATCTGTTGTCGAGACAAAGGTTCAGAGCATCCAGGAAGAGATCAACAGAAGAGGCAACAAGCTTCAGAGCGATGTGAACAAGTTCCAGTCAGACCTTGACAAGGGTCTTCTCGTGCGTTCTGTGGCCGAGCAGAGGAACATCAAGCTTCAGGAGCAGCAGAACAACTTCAACAACTACGCCGCCCAGAAGCAGCAGGAGATCGCCGAGGAGCAGCAGGTTATGATGAACCAGATCGGTGACGCCATCAAGACCTTCCTCGACAAGTTCAACGAGGAGCACAAGTACGCCATGATCATCGCCACACAGGGCAGCGTCCTTCCGGCTCCGGTGGCCACGGGCGACCCTGAACTCGACGTGACGGACGCGATTCTGGCCGGTCTGAACGACGAGTACATCCAAAACAAGAGCAAGAGCGGAAAGGCCGCGCCGGCCGCCACAAGCGAGTCTAAAGCCAAGTAGCTTTGAGAATCGCCCTGCTGTCCTGCTTTTACCCATTCAGAGGTGGGATTTCTCAGTTCAACGCAAGTCTCTACTTGGAACTGGGCAAAAACCACACGGTCAAGGCCTTCAATTTCAAAAGACAGTATCCTGAATTTCTTTTTCCGGGAAAGACACAATACGTCACAAAGGATGATGACGCCGTACCCATCGAGAGCGAGGCTCTTCTGGATACGGCCAATCCTTTTACTTACGGACGCACCTACAGGGCGATCCGTGACTGGAAGCCGGATCTGGTGATCATCAGCTACTGGATGTCCTATTTCGGGCCTTCCCTTGGCTTCATCGCCAGGCGGCTGAAAAAACGCTGCAAGGTCATCTCTATCCTGCACAACGTCACCCCTCACGAGCCGAAGTTCTTTGACGCTCCTCTGACAAAGTATTTTCTGTCAGGATGCACGGGCAATGTCACATTATGCGACGAGGTGGCTGAGGATCTGCACAAGCTTTCGCCCAATGCTCCGAACCTGACGTTGTTCCACCCGATTTACGGGCATTTCGGCGAGAAGCTTCCAAGAGAGGAGGCGGAAAAGCTCCTTGGTCTGGAGCCTGGCAAGAAAAACCTGCTTTTTTTCGGACTGATACGATCCTACAAGGGGCTTGACATACTCCTGAACGCCTTCGGCAAGCTGGACAACAGCTACCAGCTGATCGTCGCCGGAGAGCCTTACGGCTCGTTCGACAAGTATCAGGCGATCATTGACAGTTCTCCGGCCAAGGACAGGATCAAGCTTTTCACCCGCTACATTAAAGACTCCGAGGTCAAGGATTATTTCTCCGCGGCCGATCTGGCCGTGCTGCCTTACAGGTCGGCGACCCAAAGCGGCATCAGCGCCATCGCCTACCATTTTGAAGTGCCTATGGTCGTGACGGATGTCGGAGGGCTTCGCCAGTCCATCGGGGACTGCGGCACAGGGCTCGTCGCCGGGAAAGCGGACGTGAACAGCATTGTGAAGGAGATCAAGACCTACTTCTCCGACAGCAACCTCAAGACTCTCTGCGTCAGCGCCATCAGGGCCGAGAAAGAGAGGCTCTCCTGGAAAACATTCTGCAAGAAGATGTTGGAGTTTTCCGACAATTTGTACAAGATAAAATGAGCAACAGACACTTGACTGCCTTCGTGGCCTTGACATGCCTTACGGCCGCCTTCTGTTCCGGAGCATCAGCTCAGGAATACTCCCAGCCACAGGTTGTGGTCTCGACCGAAAAAGTCCGCAACAACGGCAAGATCTACTACTCGCACATTGTACGGGAGCGGCAGACATTGTATTCGATCAGCAAGGCCTACAATGTGCCCCTTCAGGAGATCATCAATGCCAATCCTACCCTGAAACTGGAAACGGAAGGGCTGAAGAAAGACCAGATTCTTTTGATTCCTGTCAAAGGCGGAGAGACTGTGGGGAATTCCGTTCATGCGAGTTCTGACGTGAAGGAGACTCCAGCGAAAGACGAGAGCAAGGAATATTTCATCCATCGCGTGAAGTGGTTCGAGGATCTTGGGGCAATCGCAAGGAAATACTCCGTGTCAAAGGAAACCATCATGAACATAAACAGGATGACTTCCGAAAAGGTCAGGAGAAAGGACGAGATCAAGATTCCTCTTCATCCGGAAAGGTGGGAGGGGGCTTCGGTGGGTTCCGGCACTTCGGCAAGTTCTGGCACTTCGGCAAGCTCAGTGACCGGGAGCGGTTCGGCGGGCTCGGGCACTTCGGCAGGCTCAGTGACCGGGAGAGATTCAGCGGGTTCCGGCACTTCGGCGGGCTCAGTGACCGGGGAGAACGGGGGATTTTTCGACAGGCTCTTCAATAAGAGACAGGAGACAAGCGTCGCCCTGCTTCTGCCTTTCAACACGGCGAGGAAGGCTGACAGCCAAATGATGGATTTCTACAGCGGGGTTCTGCTGGCGGCCAAGGATCTTGGCGAAACTGACCATAAGGTTGACCTCAATGTCTATGACGTCGCGGGAGGAGCCATGCCTGTCACGGAGGAGAGGTTCTCAAAAAGCGATTTCGTGCTCGGTCCGGTGTCCGGCACTGACATCGCCAGAACAGTGAACGCATCGAAAGGCACGACCTGGATTGTCTCTCCGCTTGATCCTAAGGTGGAAGCGCTCGCGGACACGATTCCAAGTGTCATACAGGCTCCGGCCCCTACGAAGGCACAGATCTCCGACATGGTCAGGTGGATCAAGTCAGACATGAGGTCAGAGGACAATGTGATCCTCGTGACACAGAAAGGGGTTGCCGCCAACGGTTATGCGTCCGATGTGATCAAAGAGGTACTCGGCTCGGGGCTGAGGCATTCCGACCTTTCATTCAACATTTTGGAGGGACGGCAGGTGATGGGACGGATCGAAGGGATGATGACAGGTTCCGGCACAAACAGGGTTGTGATAGCATCCGACAGCAAGGCGTTTGTCATCGAGGTTGTCAGGCTTCTCTATCTGGTCTCAAGCCAGAAAAAAGACATCGTGCTCTACAGCACTTCCAAACTAAGGACTTTCGAAGAGATCGATGTCGAGCAACTCCACGCCCTTAAACTTCACTCCAGCGTGTCCTATCATGTGGACTATGACTCCAAGGACGTGCAGGATTTCCTGATGAAGTACAGGGCGATCTACGGGACGGAGCCAAGCCGCACGGCGTTCCAAGGCTACGACCTCATGAAATTCTTCTCGACAAACAGTTCTGAATATGGCAGAAGATGGAACGAGCGAGGTTTCGTTCAAGGCTCAGGTCTTCAGTCCGACTTCAAACTTGTAAAGACGGAACACGGCGGCTACGTCAACGAGGCTGTACGCCGGGTGGTCTACGAGTCGGATTATTCAGTCAGACTGATCAGATAGAGAGCAACTCCTTGGCGTTCTCCACAGCGGCGGAGGTGATGCTGCTGCCGCTCAGCATCCTGGCGATTTCCATGACACGATCATGTCCATTGATCTGCCGGACGGATGTTGTGGCCTTACCCAGGACGTCATATTCCTTTTCAACCACATAGTGGGCGGAGCCTTTCGCCGCGACTTGCGGAAGGTGGGTGATGGCGAAGACCTGCATGTCCTTCCCCATCGAGCAGATCATGCGTCCCATCTTGTCGGCCACGCTGCCGGAGACTCCTGTGTCGATCTCGTCGAAGATGAGTGTCGGCATGCTCACAAACTTGGCCATCATGGCCTTGAGGCAAAGCATCAGCCGGGACATCTCACCTCCGGAAGCGCACTTCGCGACATCCACCGGAGCAGTCCCGGAAGCCGAGAACAGGAAGCGGACGACATCCGAACCGCTTGAGGACATCGGAGCCTCCGAGAGTTCCACACTGAACACGGCATAGTCCATCTCAAGGGAACGGACCGACTCTGTGATGGCCTTTGAGAACGGCCCGCAGGCCTTGGCTCTGGCTTCGTGAAGACGATGGGATATTCCCTCCAACGACTTCCTTTCAGTTTCCATCATGGCCTCAAGCTCAGCCTTGCGGCTTTCAAGGGCGGTGGAATCGAAAAGTGACTCGGAAAGCGCATCCCTCTTGGCGATCAGTTCGGTCACAGATGAGGCCGAATAGCCTTTCATCAAGTCATAAAGAAGGGACAGACGCTCATCCACAGCCTCAAGGCGCTCCTGGGAAAGTTCCGTGCGGGAATTAATGGCCGAGACATCCTCGAGTATGTCATCAAGTTCAGTGCGGGCAGAATCAATCCGCTCCGCCAGAGAAGCCGCCTCAGGAACAAACTTGGCGACTTTCTCCAACATCCTCTGGGCTTCCTTCAAAACCGAAGACAACGGCATCGCCTCCGAGTTAGGATCGGACGGATTGAACATCTCCTCGACCCCGCCAAGGTTTTCCTTAATCTCCTCGGCGTTGGCAAGCTGCCTCTGCTCTACCTCCAGCGACTCGATTTCACCTTCCTGAAGACGTGCGTCCTCGAGCCTCTGCCAGCGGGCGCGGAGATATTCACTCTCACCTTTCAGCCTATCAAGTTTTGATGTGACTTCTGAATATTCCTTCTCATGGGCCTTGAAAGACCTGTAGGAGTTGGCAAACTCCTCCAGAAGTTCCTCGTCTCCGGCGAAGTGATCCAGCATCGAAAGCTGGAAAACCTTGTCAGACAACAGGAGGGTCTGATGCTGGGAATGGATGTCCACAAGCCTTGAGGCTATGCTCTGAAGGAGTTGAATGTTCACCGGTGAGTCATTGATGAAAGAACGGGAGCGGCCTGAGCGGTTAACCACCCTGCGGATAATCAGTTCCCCATCCTCGGCCTCGACATCATTCTCCTCAAGGATGCTCCTCAACACTGAATCCGTCTCCGGCACTCCGAAAACCGCCTCGACCACACAACTGTCCGCCTCACCTCCAATCACGGAAGAGTCGGCCTTGGAGCCAAGAAGCAGGGAAAGAGCCCCGAGAAGGATTGACTTTCCGGCCCCGGTCTGGCCGGATATAATAATCAGACCCTCCGGAAACTCGATGTCCAGAGAGTCTATCAAAACGTAATTTCTTATCTGCAGGGACTTGAGCATAGCCCCAAAGACTACTCAGCGTCCGAAATGTTTTCCTTGGCAGGACGGACATTCATCTCCTCTTCGCTACCGGAGCCGGCCATTCTGTAGTAGAGTTCCCCGTCCTCAAACTCGGAGATGGCGATCAAGTCCGGTTTAGGGAGTTTCTCGTAGTACTTGGAAATCTCTATCTGCTCGCGGTTCTCGAACACTTCGTCCATGGTGTCGCGGTCGGTACGGAAGTCCTCCAGTTTCTTGGCGAGTTCCTTCTTCTCGGCGAGGGCTATCTGATTCGCTCTCTTATAAAGGAGAACCACTGTCTCATAGATGTTGCCTGTCGGCTCGGCGAGGTACTTGATGTCCCTTGTGATTGTGTTAGAAGGGACTTTCTTCTTAATGTCCATATTCAAAAAAAATCTTGTCTAAATTATGTACGAAGCCTATTGTTCGGATTGTTTCAATATTTTTTTCTTGTCTCTCTCGAAGTCCTTTTCCTTCACCTCGAGGTCTTCGTCCGTCCCCGAATAACGGCCAAGAGCCTTCTGGGCTCGGCGGTAGAGGGCATCCAGTTCCTTTCTGTAAGGCGAGTCTGGAAGTTCACCGATAAAGTTGTAATAGTCGTCCACGAATGTCATGTAACGTTCTTTCTGCTTTCCCTCAACGCTAAGGAACGCATACTTATAGGAAGACTTGGCGATGTAGTAGAGGATGTCCTCTCGGTAGATGTTCTCGGCGTCTTCTTTGAGAACGTTTCTAAAAGCCACCCTGGCGGCCTTGTAGTCTTCCATCTTATAGTAAAGCTTGGCGTTCTCGTAAGCTTTCCTGTCAAGCCTGTCGTTCAGTTCCTTCAGCATTCTGCGGCAGATCGCCGAATGGCTGTTGTCAGGATTCTCTACCATGTACTGGCTGATGACGCTGATGGCGTTGTGGGTCGGGATCTGGTCGAGCTCATAGCGCAATGTCGAGCGGTACAGACAGTCGATCCTCAGGAAAGCGGCCTCCTCGGCGAAAGGACTGCGCGGAAAGTTTGTGATGAACTTGGTGAAATTCGTCTCGGCGGTGTAGTAATCCTTGAAACGGTAGTTGCTAAGCCCCCAATAGTACTGCACGGTGTCATCCCTGTCGGTCCCGCTGGTCAACACGGCCAACGACTCGAACAACTGGGCGGCCTTGCTGTACTTTCCGTGGTTGAAATAGTCAAACGCGGCGGAATACTTCGCGTCAACGTCGTTGCCGTTCAGGAGGGCCTCGTACTCGGATTTACAGGACTGCAAGGAAAGCGCGGCGACAAAGGCGGCAAGCGCGATCTTCAGAGTAGATTTCAGCATATTCATTATCATATTCATCAATCATCAATGCGACAAAAGGAATTTTTCCACTTCCAACGCGGCGCGGCATCCTGAGGCGGCGGCTGTTATCGCCTGCCTGAACTTCGGATCCTGAACATCACCCGCCGCAAACACTCCTTCGACATTTGTCTCGGAAGTCTTGCCATTGGTTATGATGTAGCCGTTCTCATCGGTCTCGACGTACTTCTTGAATATGTCCGAGTTAGGATGATGCCCTATGGCCAGGAAAAATCCGTCGACCTTGACATCAAAAACCTTACCATCTTTGTCCTGGACGCGGACTCCGGTCACACCAGACTCATCTCCAAGCACTTCCTGGGTGTTGCAGTTCCAGAGCACCTCGATGTTCGGGGTGTTCAGCACCCTTTCCCGCATCGCGGCCGACGCCCTGAAGACATCCCGGCGGACAATCATGTAGACTTTGCGGCAAAGGTTGGCGAGATAAGTGGCCTCCTCACAGGCCGTGTCTCCACCGCCGACAACCGCAACGTCCTTCTTTCTGTAGAAAAAACCGTCGCACGTAGCGCACGCGCTGACACCCAATCCCCTGAATTTTTGCTCAGACGGAAGCCCGAGATACTTCGCCGTGGCGCCGGTCGCGATGATGACGGCCTCAGCCTCGATCCTGGTCCCGCCATCTATCGTGACGCCGAACGGCCTCGAGGAGAAATCCACATCCGTCACCACTCCCCTTCTGATGTCCGCACCCAAGCGCTTGGCCTGCGAACGCATTCCATCCATGAGCTGGTTGGCGTCGACGCCCTCGGGGAATCCCGGGAAATTCTCGACAATGGTGGTGGTTGTCAGCTGTCCGCCCGGCTCCATGCCCTCGTAAAGGACAGGCTCAAGCGCGGCTCTGGAAGCGTAGATAGCGGCCGTGTAGCCGGCCGGGCCGCCTCCTATGATCAAGCATCTGGTCTTTTCCATATTCAGTAATCGTCAATAGTCACCGCCATATCCGTGGCAAAGATTTTCACCACTTGACTTGGCACGTCAAAACTTAACCTACAAAGATAACCATAATTCGTGATTAGCCAAGCGATATGACGTTTGTAAAAGTTGATAATTTTCCATTGAAACACTCTATTAATAATGGAATATTTATAAATTTGCATTTTGCGCCGTCAACCCGGCAGCATACCGCAGGAGCATTGACTGAAAAACACATTATATGGAGAAAAACAACAAGGCACCGACAATTGAAGATTTCAGAGAACTTTTAAAGAAGAACGGACTCAAGGTAACCCCGCAACGAATCGCCGTACATGAGGCGATGCTCAAACTTGGACACGCTTGCGCCGACATGGTGACAGCCGAAATCTCAGAGACAAGCAAGGCAAAGGTCACAGTCGCTTCCGTCTACAACATTCTGACCCAACTTTCACTTTTAGGAATATACCACCACAGGTTGAGCGAGAACAACAAGATGTACTTTGATGTCAACACCTTCAAGCATTTCCACCTTTACGACACCGTGAATCATGTGTACTCGGATGTGGTCGACGACGAACTCTACACTCAGATCGAGTCCAGGCTTCTGGCTCGACGTTTCAGGGGCTACCGGATCGACGGCATCGACGTTCAGATCCTTGCGCACCCTTCCGTCAAGGGGAAGAGATAGGCTAATCATACCCCCCTTCGTGAAGAGTCAACTCACAGAATAAAGAATGATGAACAGATTTATGAATATCGCCAGGCTGACGTTTCTCGCCATGGCGTTCTCATTTATACAACCGGCCGCTTCCGGCCAGGCCCATGGCGACTGGTACGTCGAGATGGCGGGAATGGGATCGACCGGAAGGGCTCTGCCGTTCTGGAGCCACACCAACAAGGGAGGGGTCTACCCGGAAACTTGCGGTGGACTTCTGAGAGGAGGAGCCAGCGGGACGTATTTCGGGAAGAACTCCTTACGTCTTGATTGGGGAATAGGACTGGCCGGATACGCGGCGGCCGAGGGTAACAGCGAAGTGCACAACAGCGACGGGAGCAGCCTCAGGGGGATGGTTCAGGAACTCTACGTGGGAGCTGGTTGGAAAAAGTTGAGTCTGGATCTTGGCGTACGCAGGCGGGCCGTCGATTTTGGCGGGCTCTCTGTGACAGGAGGCAATTTCGTCATGACTGACAACGCCCAAAGCTTTCCGGGGTACAGCCTGCGTTCGGATTGGATCAAGGTGCCTTTCACCAAGGGTGTTCTTTCGGCCAGATTCGATTTCGGGGATTACGGGCTTTGGGACAACAGGTACGTCAGACACACCTTACTGCACAACCAGGCCCTGTACTTCAAGGTCAACATAACTCCCAAGCTGTCTTTCACCGGCGGTCTGGACCTTTGGTCACAATGGGGTGGCGAATCGCCGGACAACGGGAAACAGCCTCATGGATTATCGGACTATCTTAGGATCATGGTGGCGGCCAGCGGGGGTGACGGGGCGACAAGGAGCGATCAGATCAACGCTTTGGGCAACCATCTCGGACGTGAGCTGCTCAGGCTGGATCTGGAGCAAGACAGGTGGCATCTTACATTCCAGCACGACAGGCCGTTCGAGGATGGCTCCGGTGTCGGATTCCAGAACTTTCCGGACGCGGTCAACACCTTGCATTTTTCGTTCAAGGACAAGGAGAAATGGGTCAGCGACTTGCTTCTGGAGTTCATCTACACGAAGTGGCAGTCCGGCACGAGGCATGACAGGCCGGCCTCGGAGGAAGAGCTGAAAAGGAATCCAGACAAGAAGGTCTATATCGTCGGCGGTTGCGACAATTATTTCAACAATGGGGAATATAAATCCGGATGGACTTACAACGGGCGCACGATAGGGCTGCCGCTGTTCATTCCTTCCGCAAAGGACGGGAATGGGATAACGCGCGGGGTTGTGAGCAACAGGATTGTCGCATGGAACGTGGGGGCAAGCGGCAGGTTGTTCAGAAAGGTGCCGTACTCGGTCAAGGTCACCTACAGCAGAAATTTCGGCAAATACTCGCAGACAGACAAGTTCTTCGATTCAGCGCCGAGACAAGTTTCGGGGGCCTTTGAGCTCACCCTTCCCAAGCGTGTCATCGCCTGCCCGACACTCGTCAGCGTCGGGCTGTACGCCGACAAGGGCTCCATTTACCCAGACACCGCCGGCATAACCCTCAAACTCAACTGGTGCGGAGCACTCGGCCACTGAGCGATCAATCGGTCACTTCGACAAGCTCAGTGACCGCATTTCTGTCAGCCCCGCCTATTGGAGCGAAGCGACCGAAGGGGTTT
>DJRG01000046.1:0-5230 GCA_002438845.1 Bacteroidales bacterium UBA6366 | reverse complement strand
TGGAGGAATTGTGCGCAAAGCGTGCGAAGTGACCGAAGGGGTTTCGGGGAATCCTTTCCCCGTGCCCCTCTGGGGCTGTCACAAAGTGACTGGGGGGTTGGATTCGCGCTCCAACAAGAAAGGCGGAAGAAAAAATCTTCCGCCTTTCTTGTTGGGGTGCGATGTGGGGCTCGAACCCACGACACCCAGAACCACAATCTGGTGCTCTACCAACTGAACTAATCGCACCGTGTTAGAGATTGCAAAGTTACGAAAAAATTTTACAATCGCAAGAGGATATCGCAATATTTTTAAAATCCAGCACGTATTATTATCTTTGTGCATGCGGAAAATTCTGACAACCAGTCTTCTGTTCCTTACACTTACCTGTTCTGCGATGTCACAAGACATCCAAAGGGGGTCATTTCAGCATGGTTTGATTCCCTCTCGCTTTCAAGCGGCCCAGAACCTCCGGGATGAGTCATTGTCGCGGAACGGCAAGCCGGAGCCATACCTTACACAAGGACTGAATATTCCACATCCATTCTTTCAGACCCCGGACACGGTCAGCATTGTGATCATGGGAGACATGATGATGCATCGGGACCAAATCGCGAACGCCAGGGTCGGAGAAGACTCGTTCGATTTCTCGGAGTGTTTCCCAAAGATCGAGCGTCTGATCAAGGAAGCGGACATAGCCGTGGCGAACATGGAGTTCACTCTGGCCGGGAAACCTTACACCGGCTACCCATGCTTCTCGGCGCCGGACAGCTATGCCGAGGCGGTTGCGAAAAGCGGCGTGGACATATTCCTGACCGCGAACAATCATATTCTTGACAAAGGGACGAAAGGGATTCGGAGGACTCTGGGAATATATTCAAAGATGGAGAAAGAGGGGCTCGTCAGGCACACCGGTGCCGCCGCTTCCGCCGAGGATGACTCGCTGCGCTTCCCGCTGAGGATCGTTTCGAAGGGCATCCGCATCGCATTGGTTAACTTCACCTACGGCACGAACTGCGGCATCAGGGAAGAGTACCCGAAGGTCCACCGGATCGACACCATCGAAATAGCCGGCGCGATCCGAAGGGCAAGGGAATCAGGAGCCGACTTCACCATAGCACTGCCTCATTGGGGCAATGAATATGTCCTCAGACATTCAGCCTCGCAGGGCCGGTTTGCGCGCTGGCTGGCGGAAAAAGGCTGCGACGCGGTGGTCGGGGCGCACCCTCATGTACTGCAAGATATTGAGACTCTGACAGTCTCTTCGAAGAACGGAGTTAGAGTGAGGAAAGTGCCGGTGGTATATTCATTGGGAAATTTCATTTCGAACATGAGCGCCCCGAACACCCAGGTCGGGATGATGGTGACGCTGCGCTTCACAAAAGATTGGCTTGGGAACAAGAATATGCTGGAGCCGCTTCTGACGCTGACATGGTGCTCAAGGCCAGGCCACCTGACGTGCGGCTACACCACTTTCCCCATCAAGGAATATGTCGGTAAACGTGACCTTTGGATCAATCCATGGGACTACGACAAGATGATCGCCTCCTACGAGAGGGTAAAGAAAGAAACAGGAATTATTGATTGATAATGAAGAAAACCATAACGCTTGACGCCATCGACCCCATCGAGATTTTCGGGGCCGGGAACAAGATTCTAGAAGAATTCTGCTCTTATTTTCATGGACTTAAGGTGGTAGCCAGAGGCAATGAGATCCACCTCGAGGGCAAGGAGAACGACATCCAGGAATTCAACCAGAAATTCGCCGAGTTGATAGAGCGGAGGATGCACAAGATGAACCTCACATCCTTCGATGTCGAGGACATCTTCGACGGAGAGAACTCGCCCAACAATTTCAAACTGAACGGAGAGGCGATCATCGTCCACAGCACTGAGGGCAAACCGATCAAGGCCCGCAACAAGACCCAGCAGGAGATGGTCAAGGCCTATTTCGAGAACGATCTCGTCTTCGCCGTCGGCCCGGCCGGAACCGGAAAGACTTACATTGCGATAGCCCTGGCGGTAAGGGCACTGAAGAACCGGGAAATCAAACGCATCATCCTGACACGTCCCGCCGTCGAGGCTGGGGAACGGCTCGGATTCCTGCCCGGAGACCTGAAAGACAAATTGGATCCGTACCTCCAACCGCTGTACGACGCCCTTGGAGACATGATCCCGCCCAAAAGACTGCAAGAGTTCATCGAGGAGGGCACCATCCAGATAGCTCCGCTGGCTTACATGCGGGGCCGTACCTTAGACCGTGCCTGTGTCATTCTTGACGAGGCCCAGAACACGAATTTAGGCCAGTTGAAGATGTTCCTGACTCGAATGGGCATGAACGCCAAGTTCATCGTGACCGGCGACGCGACCCAGGTCGATCTTCCGCGCCGTGAGGACTCCGGCCTGCTGCGCGGCATCAGCCTCCTTAGGAACATCAAGGGTGTCAGCACCATCTTCTTCACCAACGAGGACATCGTCCGCCACCCGCTCGTGAGCAAGATCGTAAAGGCCTTCGACAAAAAGGAGGCCGAGGATTGGTCCGAGACCGTGGACGGACACGAAAGCGATTAAGGCATGCGATTGTCGGTTTCCACTTCCGACACCCGTGGCAGGTAAATAACTGATTATCAACCAATAAAAACAATCACCTCCAGCCCGATTCGGCTGGAGGTGATTTCGTTATTAATTGTAAATCAAGCATTTACCCGCCACGCACATTCGTCATGGCAGCGTGCCGACCGATTAGTTGTTCAGCAGTGCGTTGTACTTCTCGTAGCCGGCCTGATACTTAGGATCCTGATCACGGAAACGGTAGTAGATCTGCTTGAGGTACTCGGCGATCGTCGACTTGATGGACGGATCCTCGCAGACAACGTAAGCCTGCTCGAACGGATCGATGCACTTCTTCAATGTCACCTCAAATTCCTGTACAAGAGCCATGTACTTGTTGTCATCAAGTTCATTCTGGGCTTTCTCCTGAAGCTCGAGAGCCTTGTCATAGTACATCTGACCCTTTCCGATGTAGGCGAAGACGTACTTTGGATCCTTGGCCGCGGACTCGTCATAAGCCTTTGCGGCCTTGTCCAGATCTCCAAGCTGCTTGTAGGCCTGGCCCTCAACATAGTAGAGGGAAGCGTTGTCAGGGGAAGTGGTCTTGGCCTGCTGGAGGAGCTCGAAGAGCCTGTCTGTGCCCTCACCGCTGGTCATGTAGTAGTTGATGAGACCGAAGACGATGCTCTCGCTTGTCGGGAATTTCTGGAAACCCTGCTCAAGATAGTCCTTTGCGGCAGTCTTGCCGGCCTTGGTGGTGTCGATGTGGGACACACAGTCGGAAAGCTTCGCGAAAACCTCACCGTTGTCTCCGTAGTAGCCATAGCCAAGGCACTTGTCGAACATGTCCTTGGCCTTGGAGAAATTCTCCGTGCTCCAAGATGTGAAAGCCGCGTTGTACAGGGAATTGGTGTCTATCTGAGCGTAAGGCTTCTGTGCGGCGGCATTGTAGGCTGCCTCAAAGTACTCTTCAGCCTTCTTGACGTCACCGAGGGTGTAGGAGTTGTAGGCCTCCTGGTTCAGCTTCTCGGAGATGGTCTTGATCCCGGCGCTGATGTCTTTGTCCTTGCTGCGCTTCACATCAAGCTCGTAAGCCTTCTTGTAGGCCTCAAGCGCCTTAGGGAGAGCATTCTCGACAACCGGTTTCACAACCTCGATCACAGAGAGCTGACCATTAGCGTTGAAGTAGAGATTCTTGTTCTCGTAGACCTGCTTGGTGTACTGAGCACCGTTCAGGGTAACCATCTCGACAGATGTCGGTTTCTCGCCACCCATGGAAAGCTGAAGGGCGTTCATGTCCGCGCCGAGCCAAACATTTCCGGCAGGCGCTCCGTAAGCGTCAACATAGGCTTGGGCAAGTTTCATCCAAGTCGCCACTTTAGTGGCCTTCTTCTCGTTCTGGGAAGCGGCCAGAGCACTCTCGACCGCCTTTGCGGCTGAGTTCACGTTAGACTGGGCATCCGCTACCTGGAAGGAAGCGAGCAATGCCAACACAATCAATGTCCTTTTCATGATTATTGGTATTTAGTTGTTTCTAAATAATCTACTCCTGAGGGGCCTCGGAAGCCTCATCGGCGACTGGTTGTTCCTCGTCACCGCTCTTCTCAACAGTCGAGATGGCCGCGATCGAGTCGCCGTTCTTGATGTTGATCAGTTTCACTCCCTGAGTAGCCCTTCCCGCCACTCTGATGTCGGAGACCGCCATCCTTATCGTCAGACCGGACTTTTCGATGATCATCAGGTCATCGTTCTCGGTCACGTTCTTGATGGCGATCAGCTTGCCCGTCTTCTCGGTGATGCTGATGGTCTTGACACCCTTGCCGCCTCGGTTGGTGATACGATATTCATCGAAATCGGTTCTCTTTCCGAATCCGTTCTCGCTCACGACAAGCACTGTGTGCGCCGAAGCGTCCTCCGCCTTAGGATCGTAATTGATGGCTCCGATGACCTCATCGTCGTCTTCAATATTGATGCCACGCACTCCGGTGGAGTTTCTGCCCATCGGACGGGCGTCGGTTTCGTCGAAGCGGCAGCAGCGTCCCTCGCGGGCGGCGATCAGGATCTCCTCGCTGCCGTTGGTCAGCAAGGCCTCGACCAGCTCATCCCCATCACGGAGGTTGACGGCGTTCACACCGGCCGCCCTTGGGTGTGAATATGCCTCCAGAGAGGTCTTCTTGATGATACCCCTCTTGGTAATCAGCACGATGTTGTTGCCGCTGACATATTCAGGATCCTTGAGAGTCTTGACGTTGATGTAGGCCAGGATCTTGTCGTTAGGGATGTTGAGCACATTCTGGATGGCGCGTCCCTTGGATGCCCTTGAGCCTTCCGGAATCTCGTAGACCTTGAGCCAGAAGCAGCGTCCAGTCTGGGTGAAGAGGAGCATTGTGGAGTGCATGTTCGCGATGTAGATGTGGTCGATGAAGTCCTCGTCCCTCGTCGCGCTTCCCTTCATTCCTACCCCGCCGCGCGCCTGTGTGCGGTACTCGGTCAGAGGAGTCCTCTTGATGTAGCCCAGATGGGAGATCGTGATGACCATGTCCTCGTCGGCGTAGAAGTCCTCCGGGTTGAACTCACCAGCGGAAGGACGTATCTCTGTCCTTCTCGGATCAGCGTATTTGTTCTTGAGTTCTATGGTCTCTGCCTTGATGACCTTCATCTGCTCCTCCACACTGCCGAGAATCTCGTTGCAGCGGGCGAT
>DJRG01000015.1 GCA_002438845.1 Bacteroidales bacterium UBA6366 | reverse complement strand
GCTATCGGTTGTACTGACGATTATCCTACCTTTAAAAGAATCGCCCAGCAAAATCTTTTTATTGGCGATAAAAAGATTTGACCATATTTTTATATTGGGATATAAAAATTATATTTGCATTGTTGATTAGAATGACCATTCCCTAAGAATGGTTGACACTTTAGAGTTTGTTTACCTGACATCCTAATCAGCAATATTGAATCTCTTTATATGCTTGTCCATCCAAAGATTGTCGAAGACTCTATAAAGTATTAATAATGAAACGGTTAATCACTCTTCTTTTAGCACTCATAGTATGTTCTTCTTTGGCCGCGGAGACTGTGGTCAAGGGACGAGTGTTTGAGGGTAAGGGGAAGAAGACTGTGGAGTTCGCGAATGTGGGGATTTACAGGTCGGACAACAAACTGGTCGGAGCCTGCGCGAGTGACTGTGACGGGAACTTTGAAATCAAGGTTCACAAAGACGGTGACTATCAAGTGTTGGTCTCATTTCTTGGATGCGGAAGTTGGACCAAGAAGATTCACTGCACAGGTGGAGAACTGGATTTGGGAAAGATAAGTCTCAAGGAAGACAATGAGGAACTGAATGCCGCTGGGATCTCGGCCAAGACTCTGATCAAAAGAGAGTCGGACAGGATTGTCTATGACGTGTCCGCTGATCCTGACGCTGCAAGAATGAATATGTCTGCCTTCATGTCGAAGGTTCCAGGACTGAAGATGTCTGTCAAGAATGGCGATCTCGAGTTCAGGAACGAGCCTCTGGACAAGATCCTCATCGACAACAAGGACAATGGCATGATCAACAAGAGCAGACAGTACCCGATGAGTTTCATAAGAGCCGACTACATGTCAAAAATCGAGCTGATACTGCCGAACTCCCCCGAGTACAACAACTCCTCACCAATGGTAGTGATCACACTGAGCAAGCCACTTCCTTACGGTGCAGCGGGACAGATCAAGGAACATTCAACATCATTCAACAGCCACAGCGCCACACCCGATGCGGTGATAAACATCCCTTTGATCGGGATAGGGTTAAGATATTCATTCAACTACGCAAGTGAACCATCCACTACGAATGAATATTCCAGAACATCATTTGACTCCGATGGGCATAAAACCAGTGTTATGGATGGCTCTGATTATGCAAAAAGCAACTCAAGGGGGCACAATCTAAACATGAACCTGTTCCGTTCCATGCTAAAGGACAAGGCCAACGTCAGCGCGAGCATAAGCGCCAACACATCTGACAGCAAAACGCACTCTCGCTCCAATACCGAGACTTTGTCCTCCGGATCAAACACAACATCCTCGTCATCTTCTGAAAGGACTTCCTACTCTCCATTCAGGCTCAATGCAGGATTCAAAGCCAATTATGAATGGAAGCGTGGCAATGACATCACAATCAAGTACACGCTGAAAAATTCCGACAGTGACATCAATGAGACTCTCACTTTAAGTGATTGGGACCGCGCGAATCATTCCTCAAAAAGCGACAGGCAGCAAAATGTCTCAGTCAAGGCACGGCTCAGGCCAAACCGCAAGATTGGGATGCTCCTAGAATCAGGCTATATGTTCCGGGACTATGACGACAAGACAACCTACTGGAACGGTGACACAGGAGGCATGAATTACACACAGGGGGTTGCCTACTCAAACGCTGTAATACTTGGCAGCCTATTTAAACGAAAGTTGGGTTACAGCGCGGCCTTCAATGCCGAAAGAATTACTAACAGAGGTGTCAATCTACTCACTTCCAAATCACTGGACTACGATGAGATCAACTTTATCCCACAGCTATCCCTCTCATGGAGCTTTCTGAACGACTACCGCGTCTGGGCATCATACACCAGCCGCAGCAGAAGACCTCGTCAAGATCAATTGGATCCATACATAGACACCTCTGACCCTTACAACATAAAAACTGGAAACCCTGACTTGAAAGGAGAAAACACTCACAGTTTCTCCGGATCAATCGACAGGAATTTCAAGGCCAGATGGATTGATTATCTATCTGTGAATGCAGACTACAGCATCACCCCGAACTCAATCGAGATAGTCTCCAAAGTCAATGACAATAATGTCAGAACCACCTCCTACGAGAACATCGGAGAGCATTCAGTTCTAAGCATCTCGTTGTTAGGAGCGTTCAAGCCATTGGAGATATTCAACATAAATTTCAAGGCCAGCTACAAAAGAGCGCATTATCAAGTTTCAGGAAACGAGATCAACAACATAAGCACGTTCAGTCTTACACAGAGCGCCTCGTTGAACATGAAATTCGCCTACCTGTCCCAAAGCCTTATCATTTACCCTGCCGGACTGTCGGCCCAGTCAAAATCCCTGAGGCCAGAACCTCTAATGGATGTCTCCATCTCCAGATACTGGGACAAAGCGCACTTCGGAGGCACCATTGGTGTCGAGGACGCGCTGCACAGCCGCTCGCATCGCAAATCAACTCTAAGATCCAATGATTTCCTGCAAGAATCATGGATCCAGAGGGCCGGAAGAAAGATTTACATTTCCGTATATTGGCGAATAGGCAAATTCAAGCAGACGGAAACTGTGAAACACACCTCGTACGACTTGGATTGAGAATGAATATTCAGAAAATATTTTGATTATCTGAAAATTATGCCTATCTTTGCACGCTTTTCCGCATGGTGCGGGGAAGAAGACGTTAATTAATCATCAACAAAATTTTTTGCGAAAATGGCAGAGTATTTACAAGCCGACAAAAAGCAAGAGATTTTCGCTAAGTACGGAAAGTCTAATACAGACACCGGCTCACCAGAGAGTCAAGTTGCTTTATTTTCCTACCGTATCAATCACCTCACGGAGCATGTGAAGAAGAACAAGAAGGATGTTGTCACCCGTCGTTCACTTCTTCGTCTCGTAGGTAAAAGGCGTCAGCTTTTGGATTACCTCCAGAAGATCGACATCGAGAGATACAGAAAGATCGTCAAGGAGCTCGGTCTCCGTCGATAAATTCACGATAGGAACAGAAAAGGGATTGGCCGCGCTATATGACGCTGCCGTCCCTTTTTTATTAATCCGGCTATTGTTTACAGACCGTAAACGATCAGTGTTAAAGAAAATGACGCAGAAGTTTTCAGATATATTTTGTTGAGGACACGCGGTAAAAACAGTAAAATGAACATCATCACAAAGAAGATCGAATTATCCGACGGTCGGGTGATTGAGATCGAAACCGGCAAAGTTGCCAAGCAGGCAGACGGTTCAGCGGTGGTCAAGATGGGAGGCACGATGCTCCTGGCCACTGTCACATGCGCTAAAGAAGCGGCAGAAGACACAGACTTCCTTCCACTCCAGGTGGACTACAAGGAAAAATTCTATTCCGCCGGACGTTTTCCGGGCGGATTCATGAAGAGAGAGGGCAAGGCCTCTGAC
The DNA here is from genome assembly GCA_002438845.1 of Bacteroidales bacterium UBA6366. Taxonomy (GTDB): domain Bacteria; phylum Bacteroidota; class Bacteroidia; order Bacteroidales; family UBA932; genus Cryptobacteroides. The sequence goes on along the minus strand of DJRG01000015.1, from coordinate 30,317 downwards.
TACGAGATTCTGATTTCACGCCTTGTCGACAGGGCTCTGAGGCCTCTGTTCCCGGAGGATTTCCACCTCGCGGTGTTCGTAAACATCTGGCTGATCTCAGCCGAAAAAGACATCCAGCCAGACGCTCTCGCAGGACTCGCTGCATCAGCCGCGCTGGCCGCCAGCGATCTTCCATTCCTCGGACCTATCTCTGAGGTACGTGTCGCAAGGATTGACGGTGAGTTCAAGATCAACCCTAACTTCAGCGAGATGGAAAAGGCTGACCTTGAGCTTATGGTCGCTGCTACAGAGGAGAACATCATGATGGTAGAGGGCGAGATGAAGGAGGTTTCTGAAGATGTGATGCTTGAGTCCATCAAGTTCGCCCACGAGGAGATCAAGAAGCACTGCCGCATCCAGAAGGAGCTCAACAAGGAGCTCGGCAAGGATGTCAAGAGAGACTACCCTCACGATGAGGAGGACGAGGAACTCAAAAAGAAGATCCACGACTTCGCCTACGACAAGTGCTATGCTCTCGCCAAGTCCGCAAGGCCTAAGCACGAGAGAGAGGACGGTTTCGAGGCCATCAAGAAAGAGTGCGTGGAGTCCCTTGGACTGACCGAGGAGGAGCAGGCCGAGAAGAAGATGATGATCAACCGCTATTTCGGCCACGAGCAGAGAGAGGCTCTGAGGAACCTTGTCCTCGACGAGGGGCTTCGTGTAGACGGCCGCCAGACCACCCAGGTACGTCCTATCTGGTGTGAGGTTGACTGCCTTCCTTGCGCTCACGGCTCGGCTATATTCACCCGTGGAGAGACCCAGGCGCTTGCCTCCGTCACCCTCGGAACCAAGATGGACATGAAGGAGATGGACGAGGTTCTCGTGCAGGAGACCCAGCAGTTCGTCCTCCACTATAACTTCCCTCCGTTCGCGACCGGTGAGGCCAAGGCCCAGAGAGGTGTAGGCCGTCGTGAGGTCGGTCACGGGAATCTGGCCTTCAGAGCCCTCAAGGCTGTCATGCCTAAGGCTCCGGAGTTCCCTTACGCCGTTCGCGTGGTTTCGGATATTCTTGAATCCAACGGTTCTTCATCACAGGCTTCGATCTGCGGAGGCTGCCTTGCCCTTATGGACGCCGGCGTCCAGATCAGCAAGCCGGTTGCAGGTGTGGCCATGGGTCTCATCACCGACGAAAAGAATCCTAACGGCCGTTATGCCATCCTCACCGACATTCTTGGTGACGAGGATCATCTCGGCGACATGGACTTCAAGGTGGCCGGTACCAAGGACGGCATCACCGCCACACAGATGGACATCAAGGTTGACGGTCTTTCCTACGAGGTTCTCGCCAAGGCTCTCCAGCAGGCTCATGAGGGCAGAATGCACATCATGGGCGAGATGATGAAATGCATCGACAAGCCTCGTGAGGACTACAAGCCGTTCGTTCCGAGAATCAAGTCCTTCGAGATCGACAAGGACTTCATCGGAGCTGTCATCGGAAAGGGTGGCGAGACCATCCAGAAGATCCAGGCCGAGACCGGAGCTGTCATCTCCATCGACGAGGTTGACGGCAAGGGCGTTGTGGACATCGCGACCAACGACGCCGCAGCCATGCAGAAGGCTTACGACTGGATCCAGGGCATCTGCGCTGTTCCTGAGGTTGGCCAGACCTACCACGGAAAGGTTGTCTCAATCCTTGAGTTCGGCGCTTTCGTCGAGATACTCCCTGGCAAGGAAGGCCTTCTCCACGTGTCAGAAATCGCATGGAACAAGACCGAGAATGTCGAGGATGTCCTCACTGTCGGCCAGGAGGTTGACGTGAAACTCCTTGAGATCGACCCTAAGACAGGCAAGATGAGACTCTCGATGCGCGCCCTCACACCAAAGCCGGAAGGCTACGTTGAGCCGGAGCGTCGTCCACGCGGTGGCAACGACCGTGGCGGTGACCGCAGAGGTGGTTTCGACCGCAGGGGTGGAGATGACCGTCGCGGTGGAGACCGTAGAGGCGGTGATGACCGCAGAGGTGGCTTCGACCGTCGCGGAGGCGATGACAGAAGAGGCGGCTTCGACCGCAGAGGTGGCGATGACAGAAGAAACGGCGGCCACCGGAACTTCGGCCCGAAGAACGACTTCAACGCCAACACCGAAGACCACTCCGACAATCTCGACAAGAACACAGAGGAGTTCTTTTAATGAATATGCCGCCTCCACCAACGAGGTGACTACTGAATAGAGGGTGACTTTCAAGTCATCCTCTTTTTTTGCGGCAGAAAACGTACAGCAGAAGGTCTCTGTGCGCACCAAATGTACTAAGACACGCCATTGGTACAGGGAATGCGTTTCTGACGTACAAATCAAGGATAATATACACCGAACTGAAAACTATGATGCTGTGAGCATCCATCAGTAAAAAGAAAATTGTGTATATTTATAGCCTAAACCAACATTCGGACAAATGACTGAATCGGAAATCAAACAACTTCTTTCCGGAGGTGAGAACATCAACTTGGAATGCAAGAAAGCGCAAGGTGGACTTCCCAAAAGTATTTGGGAAACATATTCCGCTTTTGCAAACACTGATGGTGGAAACATTTTGTTGGGAGTGGACGAAGTTAAAGGAAATGGAAGGTTCTTGACAACCGGTGTTGCCAACGCCGAGAACTTGATCAAGGAGTTCTGGAATACTATGAACAGCAGCAAGGTCAGCGTCAACATCCTGCTGGACAATGATGTGGAGATTATCAAAGTTGATAATGTAGATGTAATTGCCATCCATGTACCGAGAGCTCCTTATAATTTCCGTCCTGTTTATATCAATGAGAATCCTGCCAAAGGAACATACAAGAGAAACCATGGAAGGAGAGAAATATAGTGACCGGCTTACGTATGATGGACGTTGGGAAAACAACCTTTACAATTTCATAAGGATGGTTTATCCTAAGTTGACGATAGGATTGAGGGTTCCTTTCCATCTGAATGGGGAGGATTTGATGCTGAAAGTCGATAAGGAGTTATTTATGGCCGATAAATCGTCCGATAAATTATCTGATAAATTATCTGACAAACAACATTCTGTCATTAATTATTTAAAAGAACACCCTTACGCCACGAGGCAAGAATTGGCTGACAATATTGAGAATCTGTCTTTCGCGAGTGCCAAATATCAAGTAAACATTCTCTGTAAAGCGGGATTGTTGAAAAGAATCGGCAGCAATAAAACCGGACATTGGGAAATCTGCACAAATGCTGAGGAATAGCGGGAGTTCACATCACACTGCCATCCTTTTGCCGCCGCCATCTTGAAAAGCATGGACTCCGAATTGGCGGAAGCCAGAAAAGCCGACATCTACAAATCCGGATTCAAGGATGCGCCAGAAGGCTCTGGAGATGAGCTGTTTGACAAGATCATCGCTCCATACAAAGGGAAGATCGTCCTCGTGGATTTCTGGAACACGTGGTGTGGCCCGTGCGCCATGGCAATGAACTCCATTGAGCCTTACAAGTCCGGAGAACTGAGCAGCGACGAGATTGTCTGGCTCTACATCGCCAACACGACTTCCCCGTACGTTGAAGTACCAGAAAAGGATCAAGGAGATAAAAGGCGTGCATTACCGCCTGGATCAAGAGCAGTGGGACAGCATCGCCCACAAGAAATTCAAGATCTACGGCATCCCCGCCTACGTCCTTGTCCACAAGGACGGCTCCTACGAGTTCCACGAGGACTTCCTCTTCCACGACACGCTTATCTCGACATTGAAGTCCATGCTGTAGCATGAATAAAAGACATCAACGCGAAGATTATTCAGTGTACTTCGCCGGGAGGACCGGCATCGCCCCATTCTGGGTGCAGACGAAAGCGGAGACCTCAACGGCCTTGCGATGGGCCTCGGCGACTGGAAGGCCTTTCAGGATGCTTGAGACGAAAGCAGCAGTGAAGGAATCACCGGCGCCTACGGTGTCGGCCACCTCGACTTGAGGAGTCGCCAGAAATGACATATTCCCGGAAGTGAAGATGTAGCTGCCGTTCACTCCGCAGGTCAGGATAAGCATCTTCAAGTTGTAGCGACCGAACAGAATCCAGCATTTGCTTTGCAGATCCGTCCCCGGATAGCCCAGCATACGGCTGATGGTGATGAGTTCCTCATCGTTAATCTTCAAGACGTTGCAACGCTTCATGGATTGGTCAAGAATCTCCTTGTTGAAGAAACATTGACGGAGATTCACATCAAAGACAATCAGGTTGTCTTCGTCCTGAGGCATGGCATCGATGAAGCGGTTGATGGTGTCCCGTGACACGACATTCCTCTGAGCCAGCGAACCGAAGCAGACAGCGCAGGTGTTGTGCGCAAGTTCTTCCAGTTCAGAAGTGAAAGGGATGTTGTCCCACGCCACGTTCTCCTTGATGACATATTGCGGAACGCCAACCTGATCGATCTCCACCTGCACTGTTCCTGTGGGATATGGCACGACCGCCATGATGTTGCGAAGTCCCTTCTCCTTGAAGTTGTCCAATATCTGAGCGCCCAACGGGTCATCCCCCACAGCGCTGACCACGCAACTGTTCAAGCCGAACTGCGAGACATGATATGCGAAGTTCGCCGGGGCACCCCCGATCTTCTTGCTTTCGGGCAGTACATCCCACAAAGCCTCGCCTATTCCTACGATTGATTTATTCTCTTTCATAATGTCGTGTGTTTATGAGTTTGCCAATTAACATATTCCTGGTATTTAATAACGAACCAACACCAGCATGGATCACATTATCAATATTAAACTTATGGGATTCAGTCGATTACGGCGAAGGTCATCAGGGAGGAGACGGAGAGGGCTACCAGAATCATCAGCCAGATGACGAAGAGGATGAGGCCGGGATGCCATTTCGGGGACTTGAGGCCGAAGATGAGCATCACTCCCCCGTAGAGCATTATGAACAGCGGGATGGCGACCACGAGGATGGCGGCGATCATCACGGCCGGAACGGAGATGAAGGATAGGACCTCGGGAGCCTCGATGGCGATGTGCTCAATGAATCTGTTGTAGAAGAAGCTGTTGCCAAGGATTTCACCGCCCCACCAGAATGAGCACAGGAACGCTATGCCGGCGACTCCGGCCAGAAGAAGGAACACTCCGAATATGACGGAGAATATCCTGCTGACATTCTTCCATGTCTGCGAATCATGAGTCCTTGGCTCCTCTCGGGGGGTATTGCGCACACGTTCGCTGATGTCATCGACGGTGCCGCCCTCGCCTCTGAGTTCGTCCCGCTGGCGGACCGTCTTCACCGCAGGCATGCAGATCCATAGGATGATGTAAACGAGCGGAATGGAAATGTGAATCCACGGCTCAAGAGGCCAGAAACGGAAGTCAAGGCCACCGAGCAGGGTCAGGACAACAAATGCGACCCTGAATATGGCTGGGTCGACATTGAGATAAGTGGCGAGGCCGCTGCACACTCCGGCCAGTTTTCCGTTGGCGGGATCGCGGTAGAGTCTGCGACGTGGTCTGGTGTCTGTTCTGCCGGATGTTTTTGACGAACGGCGGGACGCTTCGGCAGGCACAGCGTCCGATGATGCCGCGGTCCGGCCTGATGTGCCGTCGGTGGCTTCGGAGGACTCAGCGTCCGAAGATGTACCGGACGCTGAGCCTGTCGAAGCGCCATGGACATCAGTAGCCTCCTCCTCTATCGTCTCCGGACGGCCAAGCACAGAGATGACTTCATTAACCATGGCAAGTGTGACGACTCTGCCACTGCCGGATTTTTCCAAAAGCAGCTCGGCCATCCGCTCCTCTATTCCTTCCATCACCTCTGCGCCGCTCTCCTTTCTGGAATAGAAAGCATCGAGTTGGTCAAGATATTCCTTGGCGGCGAGACTTGCGTTGTCCTCCAATGAGAAGACATAGCCACCTATGCTGACATATTCAACTTGTTTCATTGCCTTTCAATATTATAAAGCAGGCCAAAACTGGCTGCTTCGCATTCATATTCATTGTTTTATGGTCTTGATGGTCTCCACTATCTCCTGCCACGCCTGATCCATCTCGCGAAGCTGCTGACGGCCTTTCTCGGTGATGCAGTAATATTTCCGCGGAGGCCCCTGAGTCGACTCCTCCCAACGGTACGACAGAAGCCCTTGATTCTTCTGGCGGATGAGAAGCGGGTAAAGCGTGCCCTCGACCACAATCATATTCGCGGATTTCAGGTCATCCAGAATCGAGGAAGCGTAGGCCTCCTTGCGGGCCAGGATGCTCAGGATGCAATATTCAAGAACCCCCTTGCGCATCTGGGAACGTACATTGTCGGCGCTATTTTCCATAACCGCTCCTCCCCTGATTGAATCTGGCCATATTCTCGGCATTCGGCTCAAGTCCCCTCATCATACATTTGTCGGCAGGAGTCTTGGCGACAGGGACAACTATCCACAGAACAAGGTAAACCAGAAAACCGGTGCCCCAAAGCAGCAGGGTCAAGAGCGACACGATCCTGACAACCGTGATGTCCACATTAAGGAACGCGGCCAGCCCGGCGCAGACTCCACCGATGGTTTTATTGTCCAGATCACGGAACAACCTCCTTCGTGATGTCCCTTGGGCTCCGTTATAAGTAAAGTCAACACCCAGATCAGACTTTGGATATTCATCTTCAGTCTGTGCTCCTTGATTTTGCCTTTGGCCGCCATCGCCTGACACCGTTGATTCGGGTTCTTTAGAACCGTCCGGCATACCAAGCTGCTCCACGACCTTAGTGACAAGAGCCAGATTCACAACCCGATAGGACGCACCTCCTGTTCCCTGATCAAACAGTTCCGCGATCCGGTTCTCCAGATCCGCCATCACCTCCTCCTTCGCAGACTGGGTGTCTCGATCCAAACGAGCCCTAAAGTGATCAAAATAAGCGGTAAGTCTCGCATAAGCATCCTCGTCCAAAGAGAAACTTCTGCCACCCACACTGACGTTCACAACTTTTTTCATTTCAGTAATACATTATTTATCAATATTTTCGCATTCCAATAATCACCGATTGACATCAAGCGACCTTGCTTTGCAATTATTTTTACAATGCAAAGATATGAATATTTTTAGATACCTTGCAAGACAAAGTACTAAAATTTCACGATTTCTATAAAGATGTATAAACTGATTCTAACTTATTTTTTCCGAAAGAATGCTTTCAAACGAGGTGGAATAGTCCTCGCCGTAGTCCTTCTTATATTTAGTGATGAAAGCCTGATAGAGGCGGCCTGCCTTCTCCTCGTCACCCAAAGCTGCCAAGGAGCGGACGGAGTACATCAAGGCATCGTCGTCAAGAGGATCCAGACTGAACAGGATGTCGGCGCACAAAATAGTGTTCTCGTACTGTTTTATAGAGAAACGACGGGAAAGTTCCACTGTCACAACGGATTTGACCCGACGCTCTGTCTCAGCCTTCATCTTGTCGAACATTGGGTCTGACTCGTTCTTGAGAAACTTTCCTCTCGCCACGATCGCAAGAATCGCGTCCATGTCCGGGTTCTCAGAATCAAGGAGCCGAAGGAACTCAAGATAATCGCAACCAAAGACAGGAGACAGCTCAAAATTGAATTTACCGTCCTCATAGACCAATCTAATCCCATCGAGACCACCGAGGAACTTCCTTAGGTTGTTGGCGGTCACTCCCCTGAGATTCTTCGCCTTATCCTCTTCCTTGTCAGGCCAAAGAAGACCACTGATCTTCTTGGACGAAGCGCCCCCGTCATCCAAACTGTTCGTGACTATCAAGAACATCTGGCGCAGCTTGGTGGTAAAGTGGGTGGAGATGTCCTTACCGTCCCGGTCAATGACGGTCAAATCTCCGAAAAGGTAAATGGAATTCGGTTTATCCTCATTGGACCTGATGAATGCAGGAATCTTGACGGAACCTGAACGTTTTCTTCTTGCGGAGGTCGCAAGGTACAGCCTGGCTAAAACCAATGCCAGAACCAAGACAACCACAAGAATGATCAAGAAAACCCTCTGGCGCATTCTGGAGACGACTGTCGAAACTTTTTGGCTTCCGGGAGGATAAGAAATGCGGTAAGCGGTGATGGAAGAAGATCTGTCATCAGGAGATTCCTCCACCAATGCTATCATCACACCCACATCACGGTCAAGATAAAGATTAGCGTTGGTCGTGATCTTGTCTGAGTTGATAGGAATCTGGTCACCAAGGATTTCATATTCACCGGTTTCCAAAGAAAAACGGTAAAGATTCAACTCGGAGAATGTCTCATACTCAGGATAACAAAGCGTGTAGAAATAATCCCCATCCACTATCATACCTCTGACGGCGACACAATTGTCCCCTTTCCAATCCGCCGTCCAGACCTTGCGGGAACTCCTGTCACGAGGATTGACCTCGAAAAGGTCGTACGAATATTCCCTACCGACAATCTGGTCGCCACTCTCATTTCCCATCCCACCGAAAATCAAGAGATTGCCATTCCGCTCGTCATAGCCCATGGAGCAGAAAAAGCGCGGGAAAATCACATCACCTTCCTCAACATCCCACTTTGACCATGAATAGCCAGAGAGATCAAAATCATAGAAAGATCCGTTATAGCGGCGATTGCCATAACCACCGAATATCGTAAATCGGCGCCGCTCTTCATCAAACCACTGGGAATGGTGGTGCATCTGCATGTCAAGGGATTCGTCAGAAAGGGGCTCCCACTGATGTGTGACGGGATCCAATCTTGCCACAGTCGGGGCACCTTTGTTGTCATCGTCATCGTAGTAAACCTGATAGGCATAGATAGCTCCATCCTCAGGATCAATGAATGAAGTGGCGCAGGCGTTGATGACAGGGCAAGGATTGACGGTCCTACGGGCGGTCACGCTCTCGGTGACAAGGTCAAGGAATATCAAAGAGTCGCGGTTGAACATATATATCCCGTGACGCGTCCGGTCAAAACCAGCGCACAACATCCGGGAGGACCTGCGAGTCGAGACTTTGCGGAAATGATAGGAATCATTCAGAAGCCAGATCGGATTGACGGTCTTGCCGCGAATGTACCATCTGGAACTTCGGGCGACATCACCTGAATCCTCGTTCAACGGGAAATAAACCGTGTCCCCGTCAAACGAGATAGCAAGATTACTGATAGCGAAAGAGGGCACGTCAATCAAATACTCACTTTTGCCGAACCAGATTCTCGGCCTGATGGTTCCAGGTAGATCCACTTCGCCGGAAGCCTCCCAAATGTCTCCGACACGCAACGTCGCCGAATCATTGGCGGAATCAAAGACAAGCGAGATAGCCACCCAATCCTTGGAAATGGAGACCTGGGATTTGGGAATCTCAAGCTGGACAATGAACCGTTTGCCCTCCAGAATCAACTTGAAAAGGTAAGAGTCTGACGTCTGCTCGTAAAAGAAATTAAGAATTGGAGAATCATCCCTACGGCCAGATTTCATTCTGAATATGTAGCCGTCCGAAGCCCCTGGCAAAGCCTTGAAATCAAAGGTAAGGCTCAAGGTCCTGTGACAGCTGCCGAACCATCGTGGATTGATCTGAAACGAGGTCCTCCTGTCTATCTGACAGTCGTGCCCATAGAATCCAAGACCTTGCGCAAAGCCAGGGATCGACAGTAGAAACAAGAGCAGCGAAACGACAAAACGACGGATCATGTTGAAGATTTTCTGTAAAAATATCAAAAATTAGCCGAATTAACCTAAAATAACTTATCATTTAATCTTAAATTAACCCAATTCTTAACCAAGGCCAGTTTATTTTGCAAAACGTTACAGAAAAACGCATGACAAAATTAGTAATACTCAAACAAGCATGAAGACACTAAAAACTTTCGCCGCTATGGCGCTGGCGGCCGTTCTGATGGGGACGGCGTTCACATCCTGCAAGAAGGATGACAACAAGGAACCGGAATTAGAAACTGGAACCGTCTCCGGTACAGTAAAAAGTGACGTGGGCTCTCCGATCGCGGATGTGACCGTGGAGATCGCAGACATCAGCAAGACAGCAAAGACCGACGCTTTCGGATCCTACAAGATCGACGGAGTGACAATCACCAAACACTCCGTTACCTTCAAGAAAGACGGATTCGCTGACGCGTCTGTGTCAATCACGGAAAAGTCTTTCGTGGACAAAGTCGCCAAAAATGTTGACGCGATCATGGCTGTGGCGTGCGCCTCAATCAAAGGTACGACCGTCGACGCAAAGAACGGAAACGCTCCGCTCGCCGGGGTCACCATTTCACTCAACGGGGCGAAAAACATCGAAACAGGCGCTGACGGAACGTTCAACTTCGACAACCTGACAATCGACGACTACACTCTGACCTTCACGAAGGCAGGTTGCGTCACCGTCGAAAAGAAAGTCGAGAAGGCTTCCTTCACGGGAGACTTCGTCGTTGATCTCGGAGAGGTTCTGATGGGAAGTAAGGAACTTCTCAGAGGCCTTACGCTCGAGCAGATCGCAGCCACCGCAAACACTTTCTACTATAATGAATATAGGGGTGGAAAGAACGGTGACGACTACCCTCACTTCGACTGGTCGACAAACTTCCTCTACACCGTTACAAGCCATCAAGGATGGATCCAGGAGCAGAATGAAGGCACAACCATTCAAGTGAGGAATCGTGAGGAGGACGGAGATTGGAACAATCCAGCAGACCTTGACACTTTCGATTCCTACATCTACGGAAAGAAAGCGATCACCGCGGACAACTGCAAGATGTATCTCAAGGTACGCACACACGATGCCGACAACGATAATCCTACACATTTCGGCGTGATGGTAATCGATCCTGCCTCCGCGGATCCTGAGGCTGTCAGAATCGGTGATATTCGTAAATATGGCAGCGGAGAGTACACGAAAGGGAACGATAACGGCAGTCCAGACTTCGAGTTCGACCTCACACCTTACATAGGCAAGGAGATTTACTTTGCGATCGGCACCTACAGGGTACAGACCGGAGACTACTACAAGCAACTGGTCCTCCGTCGCATCGTGTTCGCCAAGGAGTGTCCTGAAGACTGGGGATGGTGCCCTGGCGAGGAGGTGCAGGGACTCGGAACCAACTGGAAGATGACCAAGGAAATGGTTCGCTCAACAATGCCTGTAACGGAGATCGACACATTCAATGGAATATCAAATGTCGGCCCACAGGACATCGACGGACCGGAGAAATACCGTGACGCCTACCAGACCTGGAGAGAGCAGAATCATTTCGCCGCCTACTGGGCCTGCATGCCGATCCACAAGGACAACGAGCCGTTCGCAGGTGAGGGATTCGTGATCAAGACCAACGGAGGCGGAACCCCTGTGACGCTTGACGAGCCACAGTCATATTTCTACGCAAAACTTCCGGTAAACGCGAAGAAAACCCTCTTCATCAAGGCACGCAACTTCAACACCGAGCATCCTACCTACTTCAAGGTGGCCGCCATCACCGAAGACTGTGCTGTCTCATTCCTTGAGCCGAAAGTCCACACAGTCGGCAACGGTCACGAGGCCAATTTCGCGGAGTCAGCCGGCAACGGAGCATGGAAGTTCATCAACGAGGGAGGCGGCAAGGATGAGCCGGAGCTCTACGCCAACTTTGAATATGACCTTTCAGCCTACAGCGGAAAGAACGTCATCATCGCTCTCGCAGTCTTCAAGGGAGACGACAACGGTGACGAGAACAAGATGTCGATCCACTCAATCGGCCTGAAATAATGAGAAAAACTTTGATGGTTGTGCTGCTGGTCCTTGCGATCGGCGGCACAGCCTGTTCACATAACACGAAAGATCCTGAGCCTGTTCCGGAGCCACCGGCTCAGGAAACGAACCTTGACAAGGCTGAGGAAAACCTCAAACGCTCGCTGACGCTGACTCAGGCAGCCTTGGAGCATTGCTTCAAGGGCAACTCGATGCTGATGATGCGCTACTACTACCCGTTCGCCGGAGTGACTTCTCTCGAAAAGGCCAGCGTGTGGATGTACACATCATCTTTCGAGGCCGTCAACGCCCTCCTTTCCGGAATGGAGGAACTGAAAGAGGCCGGGAGACCGGATCTCTACAACGCCAACAGCGAGGAACTTAAGGGTACTCTCGGAAAACTTTTCGAGGGTCTGGACTGGTACAAAGGCACTTACACCCTCACGTCATACACCCAGACAAAGGAGTGGTCGGTCTATGGAGTCAACAGGGGCAACAGTCCCGGCACCGCAAAGGTCGAGGGCGTGGAGAATGTCTATGACGATCAGGAATGGCTTGTCAGGGAACTGCTCAACGCCTACCGTCTCACCGGTGAGTCCCGTTATCTCGAAAAGGCCGAGTACCTTGCTGAATATGTCCTCGACGGATGGGACTGCACGCTTAAAAGCGACGGAACCGAACATGGAGGAATCACCTGGGGCCCAGGCTACTACACCAAGCATTCGTGCAGCAACGGGCCGTTTGTCAGTCCGCTCGTCTGGCTGAGCGAGATATATTCAGGCAAGAACGCCAAAGCCACTCACCGGTACATCGGAGCGATGAAGCAGCGCCTGACCGAGGAGATGGACAAGAGCGAGTACTATCTGATGTTCGCGAAGAAGGTCTATGCTTTCCAGAAAAACAACCTGTTCAGGAAAGCCGCCGGAGTGTATTACGATATGCTCGGTGCGAAAGGATCGTCCCTGAGCGAATCAGGAATAGCCTACGAGACCGTCGGAGGAGTGCGCTACAGGGCCAACAACCAGGAAGAGGGGCCGACCGGAACGGCATATTCATACAATTCAGGCACAATGCTTTCCGGAGCGGCCGACCTCTACAGGGTGACAGGTGACAAGGAATATCTCACCGACATGACGAACCTGTCCAATTCCGCGCTGGTCTATTTCGCAAAGAAATCAGTCACCGTGGAAGACTGCTACGACTACGACGTCACCGGGTTCAACAACTGGTTCAACGGAGTCCTCCTGAGGGGATGGGTGGATGTCTCGGCGCATTATTCCAACGTCTCCCTGAACATCACCACGTTCCAGAACAATCTAGACTATGGCTACTCGAACTACCTTCACGACGGATTCCTGCCTCCGAGCCTTCTGTACGGCTGGAACACGGATAACACCAAGAACAAAGTAGAGGGGATGTTCGCTTTCGCGTTCGCCGCGGAATACGCCGAGATCGCAAGGTATCTCATAAGCACAAAATAAACACCAACAATAGATTATGGCAAAAAGAACATATCTGGCTCTCCTGCTGCTGTTCGTGGTCTCGTTCTGTCTGGACGCACAGAATCTGATCACGGTCACGGGAACTGTCCGCGACGCGCAGGGACAACCTGTCATCGGAGCCAATGTGATGATCAAAGGCTCCACGACCGGAGCGGCCACGGATCTGGACGGAAAATATTCACTCTCCGTTCCAGACAACGCGCAGATTGAATATTCCTGCATCGGCTACACGACCGTGGTAGAGAAAGTCGGAGGCAGGAAAGAGATCAACATCGTCCTGAAAGACGACAACACCTACCTTGAGAGCGTGGTCATCGTGGGTTACGGAACCCAGAAGAAAGGCTCGATCACAGGCTCCATCTCAGGAGTCAGCGGAGAGAGCATGCTCCACACCAAGTCCGAGAACCCGCAGAACATGCTTACCGGAAGGGTCGCCGGAGTGCGCGTCTGGCAGAAGAGCGCCGAGCCTGGAACCTATAGCAACAGTTTCGATGTCAGAGGTTTAGGAACACCTCTTGTCGTGATTGACGACGTGCCTCGCTCCATCGAGGACTTTCAGAGACTCAACCCTAACGACATCGAGAACGTGTCCGTCCTCAAGGACGCCTCGGCCGCGATCTACGGAGTCAGAGGCGGCAATGGAGTCGTGCTTGTGACCACGAAATCCGGTGTCAAGGGCAAGGCGAAGGTGAACTACAACGGCTCCTACACGTTCCAGTTCCCTTCCACGATGCCTAAGCTGGCCGGGGCGGTGGACGCCATGACCCTCTACAACGAGATGACGATGAACAAGGCTGACGGAAGCGGTTCCAGAGTCTATCTGGACGCTGACATGGAGCCTTACATCAACGGCACGAAAAAGGCTGCCGACTGGAACTCGCTCGTGTTCTCCGACTGGTCTCCGCAGACCCAGCACGATGTCAGCATCTCCGGAGGCAGCGACAAGTACCAGTACTATGTGAGCATGGGTTACCTGTTCCAGGAAGGGTTCTTCCGCAGCAGGGACCTCAACTATTCAAAGTACAACCTTCGCTCGAACATCAACGCCGAGATCGCCAAGGGGTTGGACTTGAACTTCAGCGTCAGCGCCTTGGCTGACGACCGCCGCACACCGGACTCCGACGCTGTCACATTGATCAGGAACCTCTGGAAGCAGGGCGTACTGTTCCCGGCCTACGTCGATGAGGAGCAAACGATGCTGAACTACGACGGACTTGACCTTGAGCAGAACACCGTCGCGATGATGACGGCAGACATCTCCGGCTACAAGAAATACCGCCAGAAGCAATTCCAGACCTCCGCGTCTCTTGAATATGACTTCGGCACCCTCACGGACATCCTGCAAGGTCTGACCCTCAAGGGTTTGGCCAGCTACGACTACCGCTTCGACGACAACGAGATGTTCCGTAAGTCATATTCCCTCTACGCAAAGAACAGCCTGACCGGGGAATATGTCTCCAAGGAGTTCGCCGACCATTCCGACAGGCTCACGCGCGAGCATTATTCCAAGCAGCAGGTTCTCGGCCAGATTCTCCTGAACTACAACAAGAAGTTCGCCGACCGCCACTCCGTCGGAGCGACATTCGGAGCCGAGGCGCAGCGCAGGAAAGGAGACAACTACTATCTCTATGGAGACCTGGCGTTCAGCACTCCGTACTTCACAGCCCTGAAAGACAACACGGAATCGACATTCGTGGGCATCAACACCGGTCTGGACGCTTTCCACGACATCGAGTACAGGGCTCTCATCGGGAGGGTCAACTACTCATTCGACGACCGTTATCTATTTGAAGGACAGTTCCGTTACGACGGCTCGTCAAAATTCGCCCCGGGACACCAGTGGGGATTCTTCCCTTCGTTCTCGGCAGGCTGGAGAGTGTCTCAGGAACCTTGGTTCAAGAATATTCCGTTCCTATCCTTCATCAATCAATTCAAAATCAGAGGCAGCTACGGCTCGCTCGGAGACGACAGCGGAATCAATTACGAATGGGTGTCCGGCTACACATACCCTGCGACATCGGGAGACGCGGAGAAAGGATATTACAGCAACTACGCCCCAGGCTATCTGATCGACGGCTCGTTCATCTACGGCGTGGGCACATACCCGCTGCCTAACAAGAACATCACGTGGCTAAGGTCGAAGACCTTCAACATCGGTGTGGATTTCGAGGCATGGAACGGTCTTCTGGGCATCACGGTGGACTACTTCGAGAGAAGGAGAAGCGGAATCTTCGCCCAGAACTCCTCGTCACTTCCTACGGTTGTGGGAGCCTCCGCACCGATCGAGAACATCAACTCGGACATGAACATGGGTCTTGAGTTGGAACTCAGCCACCGGAACAAAATCGGAGACTTCTCCTATAATGTTAAAGGAATCGTGACCGTCACCCGTCAGAAGTACCTCGACGCCCTCAACCAAGGACCTTACGGCAACTCCTACGATAGATGGCGAAACGACAACCTCACACACCGCTATCAAGGAATCCAGTTCGGCTACGAGAGCGCCGGGCGATTCACCAGTTGGGAAGACATCTGGAATTACGACATCTACAAGGAGGGCAGCACGCTCCCTGGAGACTACAAGTATCTTGACTGGAACGGAGACGGCGAGATCAACGGGCTGGACATGCACCCCTACGCTTTCGACCAGACTCCGTGGATGAACTACTCCCTGTCATTTGACGCGCAGTGGAGGAACTGGGATCTGAGCATCCTGTTCCAGGGCTCGGCGATGGGTTCCTACATGTACTCCGAACCGCTGTACTCAATCTGGGGCAGCAACGGAGGCGGTACCCTCGACCTGTTCCTCGACAGATGGCATCCGGAAGACCCGACCGCCGATCCTTACGACCAGAGCATCAAATGGATAAGCGGCGAGCACGCCTACACTGGCCACACACCGGACCAGAACTCCGAGTTCAACCGTGTCAGCACGGCATATTTGAGGCTCAAGAGTGTGGAACTCGGATGGACTCTTCCGACGAAAGGCAAGACGAAGAACGCGCTGCGAATATTCGCCAACGCCTACAACATATTCACACTCACCGGTATCAAATATGTCGACCCGGAACATCCGGATTCCGACTACGGACGTATGTACCCGCTCAACAAGACCGTGACCATCGGACTTGACCTGAATTTCTAAATATTGAAAGAATGAACAGAATATTCAAATACTTATCAGTCATCGCATTGCTGGCTCTTTCGGCTTGCAGTGACATGAACATCCCGCCGAAGAACACTGTCACGGACGATGATCTGTTGACCTCTTCCAAGGGAATGCAGATCTACCTGGCAAGGCTCTACAGCCAGATGCCGTGGGAGGACTTCAAGTATATGGCCCAGTGGGGCTTCGAGTTCAACGGTTGGCTCGGCACCCTCGGCATCGACGGATGCGGAGAGGCGATGAACAGGGACGATGTCTTCGAGACTTTCAGGAGCGAGAGGACTCCGTTCTGGAAGCAGGCTTTCGTCCTTCTGCACGATGCCAACCACCTGATCGAGGCTCTTCCTGAATATGGAGGCAACTTCTCGGCGGTCGAGATGAATCACTACCTCGGCCAGGCCTATTTCGTCAGGGCCTACACATTCTACCAGATGGCTCGGCGGTTCGGCGGAATCCCGCTTGTCACACAGACAATAGCCTATCCTGCCGAGGCTGACAAGCTCGAAGTCGCAAGGTCCTCAGAGGAAGAGACTTGGGATCAGATATGCAAGGATTTCGACACTGCTGCCGAACTGCTTCCTGAAACCTCTTCGATGCAGGGTCTGCCGAACAAGTACGCGGCTTTGGCTTTCAAGGCGGAGGCCATGCTCTACGCCGGTTCCGTCGCCAAGTACAACGACACTGTCACCGGCCGTCTCACCGGAGTCGGCTCTAAGACCGGCGTGAGGGTGATCGGATTCGACAGCGACAAGGCGGCGGCTGCCTCGCAGAGATATTTCTCAGAGGCCTACAAGGCCGCTCGCGAGGTGATGAAGAGCGGAAGATATTCACTTTACAAGAAAAAGTGGAGCGCAACCGACCGTGAGGCGCAATACCAGAACATGGTGGACATGTTCAGTGATGTCAGCAGCCCGGAGAACATTCTCGTGAAGGAATATTCATACCCTTCCCTCACCCACGGTCTGGATGCATACAGTTCGCCTTTCATATTCAGAGATCCGCTTTGCTCGGGTTCCTGCCCTTCGCTTGATTTCGTGGAATTGTTTGACGGGTTCGACCGCTATGCCGACGGCACCATCCGTGTGACCGACGGTGCGTCCAACACTCAGGGACATTACCTGATGTACGACACCACGATGGATTTCTTCAAGAACGCCGAGCCACGCCTGAGGGCTTACGTGATCCTGCCGGGCGACATATTCCGCAACGTCGAGATCGAGATCCGAGCCGGAATCTACACCGGAGAGACCCCTGTCTCCCCTCTTTGGTCAGACTATTCCTACAGCAGAGCCACCCAGAATTACTATCAGCTTCTTCCGCAGTTCGGCAAGACACTCTTCATGAGCGCCAACGCCCTCGCGACACAGCCGGTCATGGATGTTGACGGAGTGAAGATGACTCCCGCCGGAGCCAACGGGCCGTTCTACAACACGCAGGACAACGAGGCAAACCTTTCCGGATTCTACCTCAGGAAATATCTCAACCCGGATCCGGCCTACATACGTGGGGAGGGCAAGTCGGCGCAGCCGTTCATCCTGATGCGTTATGCAGACGTGCTCCTCGCTGCCACAGAGTCTGCAGTAGAACTTTCCATCGCCGGAGCGCCTTGCCCTGTCGAGGGTGACAACATGCTTTCTGTCGCCTCACAGGCCATCAGGGACATCCGTGAAAGAGCCGGAGCCGATGCCTTGACAAGTGATCTGAGCGGTGACATCGAAAGCCGGAACATCGTCCGAAAGGAAAGAAGAAAGGAACTCGCCCTTGAACACAAGACCAAATGGGACGTAAGGCGCTGGCGGGTACAGCATTATGACGCCCGAGACGATTTCTGGGGAGAGCACAGGGAAGGCTACGCCTCAAGAACCGGGGCCGACGGAGAGTACCGTCTCAGAGGCCTTTATCCGTTCTACAGTTCCAGGGAGCACAAGTATTTCTTCGATGCCAACTTCCAGATGGCCAGAGAGATGCGACTGCTTTACAGCGCCACGGACTACTACTTTGAGATTCCAAGCGGCGAAGTCGCCAAGAGTCCAGTCATCGACCAGCAACCAAACAGATAAGGAAGTATGAAAAGAATAATATACTCAATGATGGCCGCAATGGCTCTCACATCCTGCTCACTGTTTGAGCTGGACAACTACGACGCTCCATCTGAGACAATTTACGGAAGCGTGACTGACGTGAACACAGGAGCTCCGGTCCTTACCGACCAAGGTTCGGAAGGAATCAGGGTTCGTCTCATCGAAACCAGTTGGGAAGGCAATGTCACCCCACAGGATTTCAACTGCATGGCTGACGGGACATTCCGGAACACCAAGCTGTTCGAGGCGGACTACAATGTACGTGTTGACGGGCCGTTCATCCCTATCATGCTGGAGACCGAAGACGGGACCGTCATTTCAAACGGGACCAAAGATGTGCATATAAAAGGCAAGACAGAGGTAAACTTCCAGGTGCAGCCGTTCCTCAACGTGGAGTTTGTCGGCTCACCGATGGTCAGCGGAGGAAAGATCACGGCGAGAGTGAAGGTCACAAGGGCCACAACTCGTGATGAAATCCGCAAAGCGATGGAGCCGACAGGTTTCTGGAAGGAAAGCATGGCCAACGTCACGGACATCCAACTATTTGTAAGCCAGTCATCCAGTGTCGGCTACAGAGCCAGAGACAACCGCTGGTCCAGTGAACTGACATATTCAGGACAGGCGTTTGAGAAACTTCTGGGCACGGACGTGACCATCAAGTCGAACGGAACATTGCCTTCCGGCAGGAAGGTGTTTGTGCGCGCGGCCGCGAGAATCAACTTCGACACACCTGTCGGAAGCGGAACGAGACGGTGGAACTACTCCGAGCCGATGGAAATTGATGTACCTTAGAGGAAATATTCAGAATAGATGAAAATCAAATCAATATATTTGGCCGTGGCGTTGACAGCCGTGGCGTGCGGCCCTACGGAGAAGCCTCACATGGAGGAGCCGGTGGATTATGTAAATCCGCTTATGGGCACCGCATCAACCTACGAGCTTTCGACCGGCAACACTTACCCCACCATCGCCCTGCCGTGGGGAATGAATTTCTGGACTCCGCAGACTGGAGCCAACGGCGATGGATGGACGTACACATATTCCTCCACAAAGATCAGAGGCTTGAAGCAGACGCACCAGCCAAGCCCGTGGATCAACGACTACGGCTCGTTCTCGATCATGCCGGTGACCACTGGGCCAGTCTATGACGAAGAAGGCCGCCAAAGTTGGTTCTCACACAAGGCCGAGACCGCGAAGCCTTACTATTATCAGGTTTATCTCGCCGAGCACGATGTGGTCGCCGAGCTCACTCCTACCGAAAGGGCGGCGGCGTTCAGACTCACTTACCCGGAAAAAGAGATGTCCTACCTGGTGGTGGATGCCTACAACGGAGGCCGTGCGGAAGTCTTGACAGACAAGAATATGATCGTGGGATACTCCACGGCGAATCACGGTGGAGTGACGGAGAATTTCCGGAATTGGTTCGTGGTGGTCTCCGACACCCCTTTCGAGACCCAAACCATTGACGGACACATCGCCATGGTCGGATTCAAGACGGTCAAAGGGCAGAAAGTCAACCTCAAGGTCGCATCCTCATTCATCAGCCATGAACAAGCCGAATTGAACCTCAACGAATTGTCCGGCAAGTCATTCGAAGAGATAGCCGAGGCCGGACGGGCAAGATGGAACGAGGTGCTCGGACGGATTGCCGTCGAGGATGACAACATTGACAACCTGCGCACATTCTACTCCTGCCTCTACCGTTCTGTACTGTTTCCCCGCGACCTGTCCGAGATCAACGCCGACGGCGAAAGGGTTCACTACAGCCCTTATGACGGAACCGTCCACAAAGGCTATTTGTTCGGCGACACCGGTTTCTGGGACACGTTCAGATGCCTGTTCCCGCTTCTTAACCTTGTCTATCCTGACGAGAATGTAAAGATGCAGGAAGGTCTGGTCAACGCTTGGAAAGAAAGCGGATTCCTGCCGGAATGGTCAAGTCCGGGTCACAGGGGATGTATGGTAGGAAACAACTCCGCGTCAGTGGTGGCCGACGCATGGCTCAAAGGCCTTCGCGGCTACGATGCGGAAGAACTCTGGAAAGCCGTCACCCACGGGGCTCACGCTGTTCATCCGGAGGTAAGCTCGACAGGCCGCCTTGGTTGGGAGTATTACGACAGCCTCGGCTACGTTCCTTGCGATGTCGGCATCAACGAGAACGCCGCAAGGACACTTGAATATTCCTACGACGATTGGTGCATCTACCAGTTCGGGAAGGCTCTGGGCCGCAGTGAGGAAGAACTCGCGCCATACGCCAAGGCCGCCTTCAACTACAAGAACCTCTATGACCCTGAGTACAAATTGATGGTCGGAAAGAACGCCGACGGCTCGTTCGAGAGGCCGTTCAGTCCTCTCAAATGGGGTGGGAATTTCACGGAAGGCAACAGTCTGCACTACACGTGGTCAGTGTTCCACGACCCTCAGGGCCTGATCGACCTGATGGGAGGAGACGACGTCTTCGCCGGGCAGCTCGACAGCATATTCACAATCCCTCCGGTCTTCGACGACAGCTACTACGGCTTCCCTATCCACGAAATCAGAGAAATGCAGGTGATGAATATGGGAAATTACGCCCACGGCAACCAGCCAATCCAGCACATGCTCTACCTCTACGACTGGTGTGGTCAGCCTTGGAAGGCACAGCGGCGGATCCGCGAGGTGATGGACAAGTTCTACAACTCCAACTTCGACGGCTACTGCGGAGACGAGGACAACGGACAGACTTCCGCCTGGTACGTCTTCTCGGCCCTCGGATTCTATCCTGTCTGCCCTGGGTCCAATGAATATGCCATCGGAACTCCGCTGTTCAAGAAGGCGGTCATCAAACGTCCTGACGGATCTGTCATTCTGTTGGAAGCTCCAGACAATTCCAAAGACAACTTCTACATCAAAGGTGTGAGGCTCAACGGGAAAGATTGGACCCGGAATTATTTCATGCATCAAGACCTTGCCGGTGGAGCGAAAATTGAGTATCTTGTAGGGTCTGAGCCTGACACGGTGCGAGGGACCGCAAAGGAGGACAGACCATATTCATACACTAATGAACAATAATGCGATGAAACACTCATTACTTCTGTTTTCGACTATTTTTATGCTCAGCGGCGCTTTGATGCAGGCCAAGGCCACGCTTGCGGTGGTTCGACAGGCTCACCAGCCGGTCGCTGAGCTTGTCGAAGCGACTTCCACCAAAAGCACAAAGACCTACGAGTCGCAGCGTCCGGCCCCCGAAAGAAGGCTTTTCCGCTCAGAGGCCGTCGAGAACAAGATCACCCAGATGCAGGGCCTCCTGAAGAACCCACGCCTCGCATGGATGTTCGCCAACTGCTACCCCAACACCCTTGACACCACCGTCCACTTCGGCAAGGACGAGAACGGCAACTTCCGGACATTTGTCTATACCGGAGACATCCATGCCATGTGGCTCAGGGATTCCGGCGCGCAGGTCTGGCCTTACGTACAACTGGCCAATGAGGATGAACACCTTAAAAATATGCTCGCGGGAGTGATCAACTGTCAGTTCTCGCTGATCTGCCTGGATCCTTACGCCAATGCCTTCAATGATGGTCCTACCGGCAGCGAATGGGAATCCGACCTGACCGACATGAACCCTTACGACCACGAGCGCAAATGGGAAATCGACTCCCACTGCTACCCTATCCGTCTCGCCTATCAGTACTGGAAGGTGACCGGTGACGACTCAGTCTTCGGTGAGACCTGGCTGAAATCCATCCAGGCCACTCTCAAAACCTTCAAGGAGCAGCAGCGCAAGGACGGTCCGGGACCTTACAGGTTCGCCAGAAAAACCGACCGTCAGTTCGACACCAAGTCCAATGACGGCCGCGGCAACCCCGTGAAGCCGGTCGGCCTGATCGCATCGGCTTTCCGCCCGTCAGACGACGCCACGATGTTCGAGTTCCTGGTTCCTTCCAACTTCTTTGCTGTCACCTCATTGCGCAAGGCGGCAGAGATTCTCACAGAGGTCAACCACAACAAGAAACTTGCGAAAGAGTGCCAAGACCTCGCAGCCGAAGTCGAGAAGGCTCTCTATGAATATGCCGTCGTGAACCATCCGAAATACGGCAAGATCTTCGCCTTCGAGGTGGACGGTTTCGGCAACCAGCTGATGATGGACGACGCCAACGTTCCGAGCCTTCTTGCCATGGCCTATCTCGGAGACATCGACGTCAACGACCCTATCTACCAGAACACCCGCAGGTTCGTCTGGAGCGAGGACAACCCTTACTTCTTCAAGGGCAAGGCCGGAGAAGGAATCGGCGGCCCGCACATCGGCTACGACTACATCTGGCCTATGAGCATCATGATGAAAGCCTTCACATCCCAGGACAACAAGGAGATCAAATGGTGCGTCGAGACCCTGATGAAGACCGATGCCGGCACAGGATTCATGCACGAGTCCTTCCACAAGGACGACGCCAGCAAGTTCACCCGCGCCTGGTTCGCCTGGCAGAACACCCTCTTCGGCGAGTTGATACTCCACCTCACCGACACCGGCAAGCTAGACCTCCTCAACTCCATCAAAGTCAAGTAGCATTATCCCTCATTTTTGTTGCCCGAGAGTGCCAACAGACACCCTCGGGCAACATTTTACCCCATAATCGTCGCTTAAGAGAATCAGTAAGCCACGACAAGATCATTTTTAGGCAATATTGCTCCCGTCGCGGTGAAATTTCACTATGACTGGAGCATTTTGATGAGAGAATGATCCAGTGGTTTTCATTATCAGACTTCACACTGACAAATAGCCTTTCTCAAAGGCTGAGGGGAAGCGGAATTTGGATTCGCGGTCGGAGAATCTGACGGTGAGGTAATTGTCATCTATGAATATGACTGTGCCGTGGCCGAGGCTTTTGTGGGTAACGGAGTCACCGGTCTGCAGGTGATCCCAAGAGTTGTGTGAAGGCAGATCCTCCTCCTGCTGACTGGCTTTGGAGGCATCGGGAGGCAAGTTCTCCGCTGAACAAGATTTAGCGGCATCAATGAAGCAGTTCTCCACCGGGCCTGCCTTGGAGGTGTCGATTGCGGTGTCCCAAAGCCCTACCACTGCGCCGGAGTGCTTGTCGATTCCGGTATATTCAAGGGACGAGTCCTCGTAACGCTTGAACTTATAGACGGCGTCGTTCATCAGTTCGCTGTTGAAGACACCGAGGCTCACCAGAAGGCTGAAATCCCTGAGTGTTAGACCTGTGACCTTGCGGAAGAGTTCCGGCTCAAGCTGCTCTATGACATCCTTCAGGCAATATTCCCGGAAATCCGTCAGGTACATGAAGACCGGGATGCGGGTCGCGAATTTGATCAGTTTGTCCTGGATCTCCTTGCGCTTGCTCTTGAACTCCTTCTCCTCTTCGGTCAGACGCTTCTTTTCCGAGGCGGAGAGATTGTCGCCTTTTTCCTTCTTGGTTTTCTTGACGTGTTCGGACTTGTTGATGATGGTCTCGATGTCGGAATTGAGGTTGCGGAAGCCCTCGATGTTCATCAACGCCTTCATCGCCTCCGGGTTGTTCATCAGGCGCTGGAGCGTCGCGTTGTCCACATTGACCAGCACGGCGCTCTCCCAGCGTCGGGCGAGCAGGGTCGCAGTGGTGCCGCTCATTGCCATATCCAGCACACCTGCGGCATCAATCTCCTTCATCGACGAGCCGTCGAAGGCCAGGATGGGCAGGAACTTGATGAACTCCTCGACCTTTTTCTCCGGGTTGGACTCGTGGACGTTGAGCTGACAGCTGTATTCCTGCACCTGTCTGAGCGCACGGTTGGGAGCGAAATCAAAGACGTAACAGAAAGGCTTGAGTATGACCTCCTTTCCGTGTTCGTCTTTTGTCGTCCACGGGGACTGGACACGGAACGCGGCCTGAAAATATGTCTCCGGGGAGGTCGTGTTGCGAAGCATCAGTATGCCGGTCCAAGGCTTGACGGTGACACCTGTGGATAGTTTTCCGCACGACAGGGTGATCGTTTTCGTCTTCTGCGGGTCTTCCATCGCGTCATAAACCGGTCCGACCGCCTGCGCTCCCATCCCGGCCTCGTTACCGGCCGCAACGATAACTTTATATTCATCAAAGAAACGGTTGCATCGCCTCCTCAGAAGTCCGGACATCGCGCGGCAGGCGGCCACGGACGGCAGGAACCAATAGGTGTGCTGGAGGTAACTGAGCAGGCGGCTGTCGGAAAACGGCATCGGCGGTTTCTCCTTGCCCAGTTTCAGCTCCGTCACGATGTTCTCGGTGTAGGCTCCGCGGATGAGATCAAGCCATTTCTGGACATATTCCTCGTGCAGGAAATGGTCGTCCTCCGCCCGGAAGAACTCGTTCAGGTCGAACTCGTCGAACTCCCCCTGCGATGCGATCCTGCTGATGCTGTCCGGCAGTTGGTAGGTGAGCATCACCATCTTGGGAAGCTGGGCGTAAGGGTTGCGATCCCCCTGCCAAGCCTCCTTGGCGGCCTGTTCGTCCGAGTACGTCCAGTTGAAGATCTGCTCCTCGATGAACTCTCCTGTGGAGATCGCCCGGAACGGCGTGCCGGAAAGGTAGAGATAGGCACCGGTACGCAGAGGCATCAGGTCTTCGTCGTACATCTCTCTGGCCTCCAGCTCCCTGATCGAGGATGCGTCCTCGGTGAGAATCTCGCCGACCTCCTCCGCACGGCGCAGGGCTGGGTCCTTCCTGTCGTAAAAGTTCTTGGCGTTCCTGCCCCACGCCCCATAGTGGTACTCGTCCAGAACTATGCAGTCCCACCCGACGGTCTGGATCCATTCGTTCGTGGCCTTGATGCCTCCGGCGGCATTCCTCCCCAGGACATCCTGAAAGGACGCGAAGCACACGAAAGGCCTGCCCTCATCGACACGGTTGAACTCCCGGTCATCCTGCTTCTGGCAGAACTGCCAGCCCTCGAAGTCCTTGTGGGTCAGCAGGTCCTCTTCCCATGCTGTCTTGACGGCCGGTTTGAAGGTGAGGACAAGGACTTTCGTCCAGCCCATCCTGAGTGCCAGTTGGTAAGTGGTAAATGTCTTGCCGAAGCGCATCTTCGCGTTCCAGAGAAAGTGCGGGATGAGTCCCCGGTTGGCGGGGTCTTTCTTGAAGGTGTTGAAATAGAGGGCGGTTTTCTCCACGGCCCGTTCCTGCTCAGGGCGCATCTTGAAATCCTCGGCCCTGTCCATCATCCTGTCCTTCCCCGCCACGGCGGCGGCGATGGCCTTCTCGACTTCCCGCACACCACAGACACACCACTCTCCTTCAGGATTAGGAATATGGTCGCTCTTGAGAATGTTCCGGACCAAACGGTCATCAAACGTGGAGCCGTCCTTGCGCATGGCCGGGCGCTCCAGGACGATCCGGTACCTCACATGGCTCGTCTGGTTCTGTTCCCTCGCGCGAATCTCCGCCGTGCGCGTGGTGTAGCCCACCTTGAGCCACCCCTTGTGGGCCGGATAGTCAACATGCTCGTAGGCATAGATGGTAGGGGTCGCGGTGACCCTGCCACGGAGTAGGTCTTGAGCTGGCATCTTTCGGATTATATTTTTTGTTAAATCATAGGTTCTATTCCATCGGGCGGATCATAGACTCGATGAACGCGATTTCATCTTTGTCGAGGCCGTACTTCTTGTACAGTTTCTCATCAGTCCAATGCTCTTTGAAAGACACAAGAGGTATAAAATCAAAAACGGCTTTTGTAACCTGCATTGTTCCATGTCCGTAGTAAAGGAGAAACTGAAAGAAACGTGTATGAATATAATCATTACAATTCGTCATTTCCTCTTCATTTGCAAATGGGCCGAGAAGCAAGAATGTTTCCGTGCACACTACGCCTGGCGCTCCAACAATCGGTTCCGGAGGAACGGCCGCATTAGTTGAGTATGT
Organism: Bacteroidales bacterium UBA6366; assembly: GCA_002438845.1. Taxonomy (GTDB): domain Bacteria; phylum Bacteroidota; class Bacteroidia; order Bacteroidales; family UBA932; genus Cryptobacteroides. The sequence goes on along the minus strand of DJRG01000015.1, from coordinate 4,044 downwards.
TGTGGTAAAAAAGAGTTTGTATTTATCAATAGACTCTGTGTTTTCCGTCACTGTTTCACGCGTGATATAACCTTGACAACGGCGAGCGCCTCCCTTTATACCTTTTACCCCATGTATCAATACGCTTCCGGAGAACTTTGTATCTGACAACTTTGCTTCAGGGTATCTTCCTGGCTCGTTGAATAAGTATTTTCTGATGCCAAATGGACGTGTCGAAGAGACAATCGACGAAAACTTTCTCTCGTTTTGAAATTTGTCCAGAATTGAGATTATTCGGCTATCTCTAATAACGTATTCAGAGAACGTATTATGCAAATAATGCTTAAACGTTGATTTTGTTCCATCGTTGGTAGTATATACGTGTTCAGTTTTGCCATTATAGTTCTCATCCCACAAAAAATAACAAACACCGCCATCAATATGAACACCTGGGAAACAACTGCTTGCATCCTCATAATCACATAAATACCTCAAATGACTATCATTTGCCATCCTTTTTCTGAACTTTTGAAGCCCTCTTCCTCCGACCATCCACTTAGAGGGAATAATCATTGATAAAAACCTTGGCTTAAGTTTTAAAGCCTGTTCAACAAAACGATTATAAACAGGCATAGCTGCATCAGTTGATGCTCCACTACCATCACTCAGTTGATAGGGCGGATTTCCGATGATTACGTCAAACTTCATATTTCCAAAGAATTGATTGGGGTTGTCTGTGTGGATGAACATGTAGGCGTACTGCTCCGCCTCGGAGCCGCGGTCATAGACCGCCTGGGATGCACCGCAGTACTTGCATCTGCCGTTCTCCCAAGTGTGGGAACGGTTGGCGTAAAGAATATTCCCGCATTCCGTGTCGAAGCGGGAGACACTGTAGTCCCCGTTGGCGAATCTTGAGCAGTAGAGCGAGCGGCGGGAAAGATAGGATGTCAGCTCTGTGACGGCAATGCCAAAGACTTGGTTGTGAAGAATATGATCGATCCGGCTCTGGCGATCGGGGATATTCCTTTCCAATCCTTTGTCCAGCCGCTTGACTATCTCTCGGAGAAAGACCCCGCTCTTGCTGAACGGATCCAGGAACTTTGTGTCTGGACTTCGGAAGAGTTCCGGCGGAAGAAGGTCGAGGATGCGGTTCGCCAGTTCCGGCGGGGTGAAGACCTCGTCGTTGCTCAGGTTCGCCAGGCAATTGAGGACGTCGGGATTATAGTTGTTTGTCGCCATAGGTCTGCGCGTTTATATTCAGGAAATGGACGGGAGCGAATGTTTCGACCGGGATGTCCGAGAAGAGGCCGTCGCTTTCATATTCACCGACAAGGTAGGAGAATTCGTAGTCGCGCCGGTTGACTTTGTCGCCTCCGATGAAGCTCCATTCGCTGATGTGGATCCATTCGTCGGGTTTGTCCGCGCGCCTGTAGGTGAGCGCGTCGCCGTGGATTATGTTCTTGGAGAGGATGTAGCGGACGGACTCGATGCAGGAGTCCTTGCACTTGGATTTGAACAGCCTCCGGTACTGCTGCGTGAAGTAATTCAGGAGCCTTTCCCGGCAGGCGGTGGTGTTGTCGGAGAGAATCTCGATGCCGTAGATGCTGGAGACTGCCCAGACGGCATCGTGCTCGTACTGGAGCTGGGAATATTGCCGGGCTTTGACGCGGGCCTCGCAGACCGCGAGCTTGCGCCGGAGAATCTCGATGAGGAAGTTGCCGTCACCGCAAGCCGGCTCCAGGAAACGGGAGTCTATCCGCTCCGTCTCCGGCTTCACAAGGTCGAGCATCGCGTTCACCTCGCGGGGGTTCGTGAACACCTCGCCGTGAGCCGACACCCGTTCCTTGGACTTGATCTGGGTGTCCATTCTGCGCTTTATTTGGGCATTTGCGTCTTATTCGGGAAAGCGGTAACCTACGGCCACAAAAATAAAGCGTGAACGTTCTACATTCACACTTCAGGGCCGTAGGAGACCGCAATGATGAATAAGTCCGTCCACGCAAAGCGCAGACATTCACTGACTTACTCGGCCATTGCTTAGAAATTTCCTACGTTTCTGAAGTACCGAATAAATAGCAAATGCTAATTATAATATTTCCACAATGCTCTTTCGAACCATTGCAGCCACAAACTTACATAAAAATCTTCGATTTTCACTCCAGCCGCACAAGAAAGAAACGATTCCAGAGTGAATCTTCCCAAAGACACCACAAGAAAACCAGAGAGTGACAAAAAATATCATTATTTCTTTCAAGTTCTCTTGACATTACGAAAAAACATCCTTACATTTGCATCGACTAACGTTATTTGGAAAAAGGAAAGTAAAAGCAAGCATCTTTTCCCTAAAAGGGATGCTTGCTTTTTGTTTTTATGTCACATACCGAGGGGGTACTACAAACAAGGGCGGCTGTTCTCTCACCTTTTTCACTATTTTTAAATAACGCTAGTAAAATGAGAACAAGCCAACATCTTGTGATAGTCGCCATTGAGGTGGAGATTATCAGACTTGTCAGGGTACGGGTCTACAGGCGAGTACGTTTCGGCAAGGTTGAGAGAGAGTGCGAAGCCACTACCGACGTTATTAGGGTGATTTCTGTAGTCTCTCCTCACTCTGAGCCGTAAGGCTCTCCGCTTTTTATTCACAAAGACATCAAACGTCCATCAGAAGCCACTTCCATACAGGAACCAACTCTACAGTCTTGCCAGAACGCAGTTCAACAGTCCTTTCCTCATCAAATGTGACGACAAGCATCTTTTCCAAAGGGTGAATCTTGTCAAGACTTTCCAATGCGGAAACTTCTCTTTCAAAAGTGTTCAAGTCCTTGGTCGTAGAAAAGCAGACCTGAACGCCGATCTTTGTTTTCGGGATATAAAAATCGACCTCGGCATTTTTATTCCAAAAATAGAGATCGTCTTCGTAATGCCGATGAAGGTGAATGGCGCAAAGGTTTTCCAAAAGAGACGTTTCAGGATCATTTATGAATATATTCAACAAACCGTTGTCAACGAAGTAATGCTTCTTCACTGTTTCTTTCTCCGCGAATTTGGAGGCGAAATTGTCCACACTGAAAATCAGGCAGGCATCCTTTGCGAATTTTGCATAATCCATAACAGAGGCCGGTGTCGTACGCAAACCGACAGATTGTATCAGATGGGAGATCCTATTAAACGAAATCGGCTGCTTCACTGATTCCGCCAAGCGTTTGATTGTAAGGCGGACAGCCGTTTCATTCTGTATGTGGTTTCTTTGCACGATGTCCCCAAGAAGAATCTTCTCATACAGTCGGTTAAGCCACCGGCGCTTGTTCTGGTACATCACTAATTCAGGGAAGCCGCCCCAGCGGAAATATTCATTAAAAGCATATACCACATCGCTCTTCTGTCGCCCGTATATCCAATTCGCCCCTAAAGTGATTCCTTTTGCCCCCAAATACTCCTTGAACGAATATGGGTATATGTCAGCATCGAGATAGCGATTGCCTAGCACTGTCTCGATGTCCCTGCTGAGCATTTTTGCATTGCTGCCTGTGATATAGACTTGATACTTCTGATTGGCTAGCCTTCTGGCAAAATGCTCCCACCCCTCAATGTTCTGAATCTCATCAAGAAATATTATAGGCTTGGAAGTATACATCGCTGAATATGCCTGAAGGATTTCATCCAGATTCTCTGCCTTCACCGTACCAAAAAGCCTTTCGTCATCAAAATTGACATAGAGCATTTCATTTATATCATGCCCTTCGGACAGCAGTTGCTTTGCTTTCTGGTACAGCATATACGACTTCCCGGCATGGCGCACACCCACCATCACATAACGTCCGCTTTCTTCAAACTCAAACGGCCTCTCATACAACTCCACAGAAAGGATATCTTCCTGTCCTTCCTTAATAATTGTTTTCAGAATTTCCTTGTCCATAACAATTGGCGGCTTATGTTACAAATATAATATTTATATTCTCAGTATAAAAATATATACAAATATTTATACTGACGATAAAAAATAATATCATATAACACGCCATGCTACTGCCTGTCGACGAATGTCTGACCTTCCCTGAGAATGGT
>DJRG01000031.1 GCA_002438845.1 Bacteroidales bacterium UBA6366 | reverse complement strand
CCCAGTACCCCCGCTGTTATTTTTTACTCATCAGTCGCTTCAACACTTCGGATAGCTCAGTGCACCGCAGGTTCAGCGATTGCATCTTTCTGTTCAGTCGCTTCGACAAGCTCAGCGACCATCATTTTTCTACCAGACGCACCTCATAGAGCCGCTTCCAACACTTGCCGGTAAGGTAAATCTTACCATCCCTGGGATTGTAAGCGATTCCGTTCAGTACGTCCGTATTGGCGTCACGCAAAGACTTTGGCAAAAGCCCGCTGCAATCAATCGCCCCCTCGACCGTCCCGTCGGAAGGATTGATGATCACAATCATGTCAGTCATATAGACGTTAGCCCAAATCTTCCCGTCAATCCATTCCAACTCGTTCAGCATCTGCACAGGCCGCCCGTTCATCTTGACAGTCAGCACCTTCTGCTGCTTGAACCGTTCATCCATAAAGTACAGCTTAGCGGAGCCGTCCGACGCGATCAGGCTCTTCCCGTCCGTAGTAAGACCCCACCCCTCACGCGGATAACTCCAAGTCGATTTGTAGGACAGAGTCTTAGCGTCATAGATAAAGGCAACCTTATTCAACCAAGTGAGAATAAATATGTTGCCATTCAGTTCCACAGAGCCTTCGAGGAAATATTTTTTGTCGAAATCGAACCTTTTCAAGGCCTTTCCAGTCGCCAGATCCACCTTGCGGAGAGTGGACTCACCGTATTGCCCTGTGGTCTCGATCATCTCCCCGTTCAGGAAGAAAAGCCCCTGTGTGAACGAAGTCTCATCATGAATATATTCCTTCACAACCTGAACTTTGTACTGGCGCACCTTGGCGTCGGCGCACGAAGCGGAAAGCAGCTCAAACGCGGCCAATGCGGTTTCTATGAATATATTCACGAATCGTCTCATTGCATTCATCATATTCAACCCCCAGTCACTTCGTGACAGCCCCTGAGGGGCACGGGGAAAGGATTCCCCGAAACCCCTTTGGTCGCTTCGCTCCAAGTTTCTATTCTTCGGGGTCGTCTTCATAAACTACTTTTTCTTTTCCCTGTAAGCCATCGCCGCCTCCACGAACTTCACGAAGATCGGCTGAGGCTTCTCAGGCGTGCTCTTGAGCTCAGGATGGAACTGCACTCCGATGAAGAACGGATGCGTCGGGATCTCGACGATCTCCACCAGGCCGGTGTCGGGATTCTTTCCCGTGGCCTTCAGTCCAGCGGCCTCCATCCTTTCAAGGTAAGCGTTGTTGAACTCATAGCGGTGACGGTGCCTTTCCGAGATCATCTCACTGCCGTAAATCCTGTAAGCCAACGAGTTCTCGTCCAGTTTGCAGTCGTACGCTCCAAGCCTCATTGTCCCGCCCTTGATCGTTGTGCTCTTCTGCTCCTCCATCAGGTCGATGACCGGGTTGGCGGCGTTCGGATTGACTTCCGCTGAGATGGCATCCTTGATTCCAAGCACATCTCTGGCAAACTCAACCACGCACATCTGCATTCCCAGACATATTCCGAAGAATGGCACATTGTGCTCGCGGGCGTATCTTATTGCAAGAATCTTGCCTTCCAGTCCCCTCTCACCGAATCCAGGCGCGACGAGGATACCATCCATACTTCCGATCTTTTCCTCCAGGTTGGAGCTGTCAAGATGCTCGCTCTGAACCGTGTGGACGTTCACCTTGCACTCGTTGGCGGCACCGGCGTGGACGAACGACTCAAGGATGGATTTGTAGGCGTCCTGAAGTTCGACATATTTTCCGACAAGGGCTATATCAACCTGATGCTTAGGGTTATAGAGTCTGTCAAGGAACGACTTCAGATTCGTGAAGTCAGGTTCCGGAGCGGATATTCCGAAATGATTCAGTACCATTTCATCAAGGTGCTCGTCCTCCATATTCAGAGGGACCTGATAGATTGACGGAGCGTCGATTGACTGGATGACGTGACCTGGCTTGACGTTGCAGAAAAGAGCGACCTTACGCCTCAGTTCCGGAGTCAGTTCCATCTCCGTGCGGCAGACTATGATGTCCGGATGGACACCGGCCTGCTGAAGCATCTGAACCGAGTGCTGGGTAGGCTTCGTCTTGAGTTCCTTCGCAGCCCTCAGATAAGGCACCAGAGTCAGGTGGATGCTGATGAGATCCTCGTCAGGAAGTTCCCACTGGAGCTGGCGTATGGCCTCCACAAACGGCTGGGATTCCATATCTCCCACCGTACCACCGACTTCCGTGACAATCACGTCATATTTGCCGGTCTTGCCGAGGAGCAGCATCCTGCGTTTGATCTCGTCTGTGATATGAGGTACAATCTGTACGGTCTTGCCAAGATAGGCTCCCTCCCTCTCCTTGTTGATGACAGTCCAGTAGATCTTGCCGGTCGTCACGTTGTTGGCCTTGGACATGTGCACGCCCAGAAACCTCTCATAGTGACCGAGATCCAGGTCGGTCTCAGCGCCGTCGTCCGTCACGTAGCACTCTCCGTGCTCGTAGGGATTAAGCGTGCCAGGATCGATGTTGATGTAGGGATCGAATTTCTGGATGGTGACCCTAAGTCCTCTGGCCTGAAGAAGCTTGGCCAACGATGCGGCAATGATGCCCTTTCCAAGGGACGAAGCGACACCGCCAGTAACGAAAACATACTTTGTACTCATATTCTTTTCTGCTCTTTACTGGACTACAAATTTATGTCAAAAATGTGATTACAGAAAATTTTTGTTTATTAAATGCTTTTCAGCGGACGGAGAAGCGGTCGCTGAGCCTCTTCTATCGGTCGCTGAGCTTGTCGAAGCGACTACAATCGTAGAATCGGTACGCTTCGACAGGCTCAGCGACCAACGGGCAAGGTTTAGCGACTGACGGAAGAGTCTTAGCGACTGAACGACGGAATATGAAGTTTTTTTCGTATTTTTGTAAGATAAAAAGGTGGGACGATCTGCCGCGCTGCGGAGCTTAAGTAAGCGGCAAAAGATAAGTTGCCGCAGATTTGGCAAAGATTTTTGAGGATAGATTCCTTTTTGAAGAAGGAGTGTGCCGGTGGCACATGACTGATGAGAAAAGGAATATAGACCAAAAAGATTGCCTAAGATGATGCAAGTTATTTTTTGGCGGTTACTTCAGCTCCGGGTGAGGAAAGTCCGGACAGGACAGGGCACCCTGCTGAGGAAAGCTCAGATGGGAGTAATCTTATGACAGACGTAACAGAAAACAACCGCCTGGCCACAGGTAAGGGTGAAAACGTGAGGCAAGAGCTCACGACGGGTGTCGGTGACGCCATCCGGGTACGATGTCAGGGCCTGCAAGACCAAATATACTGGCAGATGAGGGCTGCCCGCCCGATGCCAGGGGGTAGGTTGCGAAGATAAATGGCAGATTCAAAAACAGAAACCGGCTTACGGCCCCACCTTTTTAGTGGAGCATAACTATCTGACAATAAGCGATTAAAGCAATGTCCTTCAGCCAAAATTGGCTGAAGGACATTGCTTTGTTAATTATAAATAAAGCACTTACGCTCCACTATAAGTCCTCTAACGTGAGTTTGCCTTGGAGGTAGCCTCAAGATCAAGGGCTTCAGCGAGAATCAAGATCGGGTTCTTAACCTTGTACTCCGTGGACATCTCGATCTGCCACTTGCAGGTCTCGCACTCGCTGCAGACGAAATCAGGAGCGGCAGCCTTGATCTGCTCGAAGACAGGACGTCCGATTTCCTGAGAGTACTTGTAGTTCTCTTTCTTGAAGCCGTAGGTGCCAGCGATGCCGCAGCAGCCGCTGTCCAAGACAGTGAACGTCACTCCCGGAATCATATTCATAAGAGCCTTAGTGAATATGCTCCATCCGAGTTTCTCCACATGGCAAGGAATATGATAGGCTATCCTCGCGCGGTAGTCATCCTTGAACACCAGTTTGATCTTGCCGGAGTCAATCAACTCAAACAGAAACTTCTCCACAAGGGTTATGCTGTCACGCACGGCGGAATTATCCACAGAAAGCACGTCAGGATATTCATCCCTCATCGTGAAGACGCAGGTTGAGGAGGTCGCCACTATCGGCAGTCCGCCCGCCACAACCTTCTCAAAGACAGCGACATTGTGTTTGGCGTGCTTTGTTGCCCCGCTCCACATTCCGTTGGAGATCATCGCCACGCCGCAGCACTTCTCGTCCATGAGCTGAACTCCATAGCCGACGGCGTTCATCACCGTCACAAAGGCCTTGCCGACTTCCGGCTGCTGGAATTCAGTCGAACATCCATGGAAAAATGCTACCTGCTTTGAATATGCCTTCTGAGCCTCCTGCGCCTCTTTTTTGAACCAAGACTCGAAACCATGCGCCCTGTACTTAGGGAATGTTCTGTGTGAGTCGATGTGAAGAGTGGCGTCCATCACAGCCTTGACCGGCTTGGAAGCCACCATGAAGTTCACGATTGGAGCGAAAGGCCTTGCCATCTTGCCCATGAAATCGGTGCTTGCGAGAAGACGGTCACGCAGCCCAGGAGTGCCTGTACCGAAACGACGGCGGGCCGAATGGATGAGATCCGCGATCTTAACCCCGGAAGGACAAGCCACCTCGCAACGCTTGCAGTTCATGCAGTACTTCAGGTTCTCGTCGAAAAAAAACTTGTTCTTAAGACGAAGTCTCTCCCCGTCAGGTCCGGCCTGCTTAGGTCCTGGGTAGAGCGGATTGACAGCGACAACAGGACAGTAAGCGGTGCAGATCGTACATTTGATGCACTGTTCGAAATTATTGAAACTTATGTTTTTCTCTTGCATATCTTTCTCAATGTCAAATGAATATAATCGCCTACCTACCGAGTATCCTGTCCGCCGCGCTGAATGCCGTCATGATCGCCACACCAGCCCCGCTGCCTTCAGCAAGAGGATTGCAGCCTCCGACCTCGGAGCCCACAACATAAAGATTAGGGACGACCTTACCGTCACGCAAAGGCTGGAAAACGTCATTAGTCCTGACACCGAATCCAGTGAAGTTCTGACGGGCGAAGAAATTCTCGTCGTACCAATCCTTTCTTTGCTCAGGGCAGTCCACATCAAGTCCGAAAACCGGCTCTATCACGTCACCAGGCAAAGCAGCCAGTCCCTTTCCGAAAAGGTTGCCGCTGGCAAGGACGAAGGTGTCAGCCTCAATTCGTAATTCACCGAGATTAGCGGTGCGGACGCTTGCTACACGTTCCCCGTCAAAAACAGCGTCAAGGGCCTCGTCGCCCATAAGGAATGTGCCCCCGGCAGTCTCAAACGCCTTCTTCAGAAGCCTTTGAGTACGGATTCCCGGCACCGAAGGAGGTGTCGTCCCTATGAAAACGACCTTGGCCGGAATCATTTCCTTGAGCCACTGCATGATGACGGGATTCTCAAAGCCGAACACTTCCGGCATAACCACGACATCCTCACCATTCAGTAATTCCTGAACCTTGTGGGCAAACTGTTTCCAGTTGGATTCGTGGTTCATCACGCGGGCGATGTTGACAGACCTCATCTCGGCCGGATTCTTACGGAGATGCTCTACCTCGTCCAGTTTCACGTACTCGACGCGGCATGCGGTGCCTCTCTTTTCAAGTCCTTCGGCAATGAAGCGGGTGTTGAAATCCAGAAAACCCGTAAAGTTCACTATCAAGGCTTTCTCCCCTATCTTCTCAACCTTTGATGAAAGAAGGGTCACCTCATCCATCGCAAGCCAGGCCGGCTTCAATGTGCCGAGGGCGGTTATGCGGTAGCCGTTGCGGACAGGGGCGGTCACTGAGCCTGCCGAAGTGACTGGGGATGCTTCGACCGCTTCGGTCACTTCGACAAGCTCAGTGACCGAAGTGACTGGATGCAGAGCCACCCCGCAATCAGAGAAAAATCCCGGAGTCGAGGCGACATATTCAGTAAGCCTTTGCTTCCCTATCTTTGAATATGGATGCTCGGACGGAAGCGCATCAACCGCCGAAAGAGGTTCGGCAACCTCCGTTCCGTCAGGTAGTTTTCCAAGCAGACCGAAAGCGCCGGATGAAAAGTGGAGGGCGTTCTGCCCGGCGGACACCATCAGGCATTTCTTTCCGGCCTTCTGCAACTTGATTCCGCAGACCAGCGATGAAAGACCGCCACCTATAAGTACAACGTCAAATTTCATGATTCCATCCTCCTATATTTCCTCACCAAGTCCCATCACCTCTGAATATACCCACTGAGTATAAGCGCTCTCCCTGAGCGTCTCACCCCATGCGACAGGGTACATTCCCTTCCATCTCTCGTTCATAAAGTCCTTAAGGTCAGCACGAGCCTTTGCCGTGCATTTTCTGGCCTTCGCAAGACGACCGGCGGCCCTGCAGGCGCAAAGCTCACCTTGACACGTTCCCATGCCGAAACGTGTGCGTCTCCTCAAATCCACAAGATTGTTGACCTCAAGATTCTCGATGGCCGAATCCACCTCCGAGACAGAGACTTCCTCGCATTCGCAGACCAGGCTTCCTTTCACGTCACCGTCAAAGTCCAGATTCGCGGCCTGGGTTCCAAAACGGCCCACGGAAGCCTTCTGAACCATAGTAGGCACTTCCCAGATCTTCTTGGAGATTTCCTCGATGCCTCCCGGCTCGGATCCAGGGAGAGGAGTGTCGGCGGTCACACAGTGGGCGTCCACGCCAAGTTTCTTGCAGACAGCGTCGGCCGCCATCTCGCCCATGAGCCTGTAAGTCATGAGTTTGCCACCAGTGATACTGATGAATCCCTTGATTCCGTCACGTGTCTCATGATCCAGACAGACAATGCCTCGGCTGATGCTTCGTCCGCTCGGATCATTGTCCGCCGAAACCAGAGGACGCACACCGGCGTATGCCCTGAGGATTCGGGTATCCGCAAGGCAAGGGGCAAGTTTGGCACCCTCGGTCAAGAGCAGATCAACCTCATCCGGAGTCACACGAAGATGATCACATTCCTCATAAGGAACTTTAGTCGATGTCGTTCCGATGACACAAACCGTGTCGCCCGGCACAAGGATGTCAGCGTTCGCCGGCTTGCGGCAACGGTTGATCACCACATTGTTGACCCTGTGCGCAAAAATCAGAAGAGCGCCCTTGGCAGGGAACATGCTGATGTTGGCTTCGGCCATCTGAGCGATATGATGCCCCCAGATGCCTCCCGCGTTTACCGTCACGGGAGCGTAATAATCCGTCACAATTCCGGTATGGTGGTCCAGAACCTTCACTCCTTTTATCGTGTCCTGGTCCTTGATGAATTCAATGACCTCTGAATATACCAGGACCTTGGCTCCGTGGATCTTGGCGTCGAAAACATTGGAGGCACAGAGCCGGAACGGGTCAACCGAGCCGTCAGGAACCTTTACCGCCCCGATAAGAGACGGATTCACAGACGGTTCCATTCTTTTTGCCTCTTCCGGATCAATCACCTCCGCGCTGATCCCTGCTGAAAGGCAGGCCTTGACGAATGTGTCCTGATAGGCCAAATCATCCTCCGGCAGGGTGATGAACAATCCGGATGTGTCATCCACGCAGTGACGGGCGATCCTCTTCAGGATCATGTTCTCCTTGATACACTCCGTGGCTGATTCCTGGTCAGTAACCGCATAACGCGCCCCACTGTGAAGCAGTCCGTGGTTTCTGCCCGTCGCCCCGGTGGCTATGTCGAAACGCTCTATCAGCAAGACCCGAAGCCCTCTCAAGGCACAGTCTCTGGCCGTTCCGGCTCCCGTTATGCCACCACCAACGATTATGACGTCATATTCATTCATCATTCTACGTTTTATTGTCCTGTATATTGATTAATCTTTAGTCTCAGTGTCTTGGACAGACTCACCGGTGTGTAGCTGTCCGAACGGTCAAGCCATTCCAACGCCAAAGCCGGCTGGCCGCACATAAAGCATCCAAGCGCGATGTTATAGGCCGCGCAAGCCTTTTTCTCGTCATTCCTGCAATTCAAAAGAGTGGTCCACTGATTGATCGCCTCTTTCCATTTGTAGGAATATGCATATTCGGCCCCCTTGTCCCAGGCTTCCTCGGAGCCGTCGTAGTAGATGACGTAGAAGTCATCCTGCTTCCAAGTCGACAGGAATGAGGCCGCCGCCACATAGCCGGCATTCTCCGCTCCCGGGGCAATGTTTTTCCAGACTTCATTGACAATGGTTTCATTCGATTTCTTGCCGTCGGTGTAGACTTCGGCCTTGAAGCTACGCCCACCGGCAAACCCGAACACCCTGTCCTCCTTGTTCATCGAATCATAGACGAAAATTTTCGTCGTGAACGGCACAGAGGCCACCGAGACGTACGCAGAATCGGCGGATACCTTTTGGCCTGTGATCCTTACAGGATCCTTCACGGCCGGAATTCCCAGTTCAGGGACATCGATCACGAACACGACATCCCTGCCGGTCTCCATCACGAGACTCACAAGAGAGTCCTTCGACGCATAATCCACGCCCGCGCCTCCCCGCGCCTTGAACAGCTCAATCTCACGGTTTCCACCAAAATAGTCTTCCTCCAGACGTGTGGCGAAGCCTCCCGCGGCGGAAGCGTTGAACGCCTCGTCACGAGGATTCCCGTCCGTGAGATAGACCACGGCGATGGACTTGCCCGCAAGATTGAGCCCGGACTTGGACGGTCCGCGCATCTCGGGACTTACCACAAAAGCCTGCGGTGCGCAGGATGACAGCGCGAAAAGCGCCGAGACAACAATCAATGAAGTTCTTTTCATAATCCTTGAATATTAAGCCGGCTCCGCAATGAGATCATACTCATCCGCACCAGTGATCCTCACGTCAATGAAAGTGCCGCACAAATCCTCGGCGGAAGTCCCGCCGAATTTCCGCCCATCGTACTTGACGACAATCTCGCCGTCAACCTCTGGGCTCTCGTATTGACTCCTGCATATCAGCACTCCATCAGCATAGTCATCGACCATGACACGCTCTATGTTTCCGACCCTGGACTCGTTGAACGCCAAGGAGATGCCGCCCTGGGTCCTCATCAGTTCATCCAATCTGCGCGCCTTCTCCCTCTTAGGCACGGAATCCCGATAGTTCTCCGCCCCGTAGGTACCCTCTTCCTCTGAATACATGAACGCACCCAATCGCTCGAACCTCGCCTCCCTGACAAAATCCAGAAGCTCGGCGAACTCTTTCTTTCCTTCTCCGGGATGCCCCACGATCATGGTTGTCCTAAGTGCCACGCCTGGAACCTGCTCCCGAAGTTTCCTCACCAAAGTCCTCGTCCACTCACCGTCCACATGACGGTGCATCATGTCCAGCACTTTGTCTGAGATGTGCTGAAGAGGGATGTCCAAGTACTTGCAAATCTTAGGGTTGTCAGCCATCTCGTCAAGCACATCCTCTGGGAAATCAGCCGGATAGGAGTAATGTATCCTTATCCATTCTATGCCTTCGACCCCGGACAGCCTGCGGAGAAGTTCCGCAAGGGCTCTGCGCCTGTAAAGGTCAAGTCCGTAATAGGTCGTGTCCTGGGCGATCAGGATCAGTTCCTTGACTCCATCCTTGGCCAAAGCCGTGGCCTCAGCCACAAGAGCCTCCATCGGAACAGAACGGTGCGCCCCCCGGATGAAAGGAATGGCGCAGTAAGAGCAACGCCTGTCGCAACCTTCAGAAATCTTAAGGTAGGCGTAGGCCCTATGGTCCGTCCGGAGCCTTGCCGGTTCCTTCACCGGAACACAACCAAGCGCCTTGACGATCGGATCAAGATCCCTCGCGCCGAACCAGAAATCCACCTCAGGGATCAAGTCCGGCATCTGGGACATGTACCTTTGAGAAAGGCATCCGAAGACCATCAGTCTTCCGACCTCACCTGCTTTTTTGCGGGCGGCGGCGGAAAGGATGGCCTGGACTGACTCCTCCTTGGCGTCGCCGATGAACCCGCAGGTGTTGATGAGGAGCACATCGACAGGACAGAACTCCTCTTCGGGCACTATCCGCCATGCGTCCTTGACCTGAGAGAGAAGGTGTTCCGTGTCAACCGTGTTCTTGGAGCAACCTAACGTTATGACTTGCAGAGATTTCACTATTCGTTTGCCTTATCCTCTTCCTTTGTCTCCTCAGCCGGAGCCACTTCCTGGGAAGCCTCTTCATCCGGGTTCACGAAATCAAAGGAAGCGTATTTCTTGATGTCGCTGTACCAGTCCACTACCTTCTTCATGTGGGACACATAGAAGCGGTCCGCGTCGTAATCAGGGATAGCTTTGGCAAACAGAGCCTTAAGCTCATCCACCGAGGCTTTGGAGGACGGAGCGTCGGCGTCTCCGAGGACCTCATGCATCTTAAGGAAAACCTCCTGAAGCTTTACCTCGCCTTCGGTGGTATAGATTGAGATGTCAGCCAATGTCGTGATGCGGCTCTTGGCGTCGGCCAGAGTTCTTTTCTTGTCGGAAAGGGCTTCGATGATCACGCCATTTCGAGCCTGAGCCACGTACTCAAACAGGCCATGCTGGCCTGAGATTGAAAGAATTTTTGAAAGATCTGTTTTCATATTCAGATAAAAATAGCTAAAAATTATCCTTTATCAAAATTTGAGCCCGCCAAAGACTTTCTCCGTCTCTGTCTTCAACTGGGCCAATGTCCCGTTGTTGCGGATGAAGGCGTCCACTTTTGACAGGTCAAAACGTTGTGCGGCAATCCTTTGAATAACATTTTCCTGCGAGGAGCCGTCCCTGCGGCATGCCCTTTCCATCCTCAATGACAATGTGGCGTCCACCATGACCACCTTTGACACGACCGAAAGGAATTCCGGCTTGTCCAGAATGATGGCTGACTCCATGACGCAGAACGGTTCCTTGCCGAAAAAGATGTCGGAACCCACCTGCCCCTCAAACCTGGCGCTCTGCATGGCGTTCCATCTCTTGAAATCACACAAGACCGCAGGATGGACAATTCCTTCCAGAGTCCTGAGCTTTTCCGGAGAGGAAAACACGATTGAAGCCAGTTTGGCGCGATCAAAACCACCATCCGGCAGCCTTAATCCGCAGCCAAAAGCCTCCTCGACCTCGTCCAGAAGCGAATCGTCCTTGGAATAGAGTCCTTTGGCCGCTGAATCCGAATCATAGACCGGAATCCCACGCCCGGCCAGAACGGCACAGACGGCGGACTTGCCGCTCCCTATTCCTCCGGTGACCGCAACAGTCCTCATTGCCTTCCCTCCTCAACACAATCAAACACCTCCGGAGTCACGGTGCATTCTATCACGCCTTCCGGAACCCTTGACGCATGAGCGACGCACTTTCCTCCGATCGAATTTCTGAAATCAGAGTAGTCAATGTAAAACTGAACCCCGTCGGTAGGATCCTGCGACAAAGGGAAAGCACACTTGAACACGACGGTCGCAGTGGACGGATAGACGGAAAGTTTCCTGCCGGCCGGAACATTCCTGACACCGACCGGAACCTCGGAACGGATCTCCACATAGCGGGTGACGTCCAAGGAATAGTTCACCTCTGTCTCAGACATCCTCACTCCCGACATCGGCTCAAGCCTCACTACACCATGGGCGCTGGACTTGAGGTTCAGAAGGTCAATCGTGCGGGTGAAGACCCTGTCGATATGCTCCAGATGGAAAGGCTCGCCGTAGATCGTGACGGAATCAGGCTGGAGACGGATCTGGCCCATGGCCATGTACTGAGGCTTGAAGCTCAGCACCTGCACCGCCTGGACAGGGACACGCTTGTTGTTCTCGAACGGGAATCTGAACTGGACCGTTTCCGACAGGAAAGACTCAAGGCGGACACCATCTCCAAATATCTCGGAGACATAGTTGCTTAGCTCCGCCGCGGTGATGTAGAAAATCTCGCCGTCCTTGTGGTGCAGATCCTTGCTGTCAAAATTGATGGTCAGAGCCTTGCGCTTGGCCTGGTGACGGATTCTGAGCAACGAGAAGCCGGATGTCCTGCACCTTGCCGCGATCATGCTGGAATTGGAAGACCTATTGGAATGTCCCTCAAGGTTGCACTGCGCCACCACCGGCACGCTCATCGTGTCGGAGTAGTTCAGGGATAGATTGTGAATCAACCAGATGCTGAACGCAAGCAAGAGAGACATCAGAAAAACTGAAATGTCTCTCCCGTCCAGATTCAGTCTTCCCAGCAGTTTATGCAGACGTTCCTTCCACATCGTACAGCCAGAAATCCTATCCGTTACTGCTGCGGAGCGTCCTGAGTGAAGTCTCTGACAAGTGAGTTCTTGTCCACTCTGAGCTTGACGTCGCCGTCAACCTTGATGAGGACGGTTCTGTCCTTGATCTCGTCTACCGTGCCGTAGATGCCACCCGCCGTGACAACCTTGTCGCCTCTCTTGAGGCCGTTGCGGAACTTTTCAAGCTCCTTCTGCTGTTTGCGCTGCGGACGGATCATGAAAAACCACATGATCACGAACATGGCGATGATCATGATCCAGAACATACCACCGCCTCCAGGCTGAGGCTGTCCTGCAGGGGCTGCCTGCAGCAATGTGAAAGTAAGAATATTCATTTTTATAAACAATAAGTAATATCCACAAATTTAAGCAATTTTTTCGGTCTTGACTATATCCCCCTCCTCAATCTGCTTTTTTACGAGCCTGTCAAGGAGGCCGTTGACGAAGGAACGGCTCTTCGGAGTGCTGTAGAACTTGGAGATCTCGACATACTCATTGATGGTGACCCGAAGCGGCATCGCGGGGAACGCCTTCGCCTCGGAGAGTCCCATCACGATGAGTACCATGTCTGTGGTGAACAGACGGTCACTCTCCCATTTGGATGTGTTGTCAGCGACCATCGGGGCATACTTTCCGTAGCAGGAATACGCGGTTCTCAACAATTTGTAGACGAAAGCCTTGTCGCTTTCCACCTCCTTGCTTCCCTGAAGCATCTCGCTGCGGTAAAGAGGCGGAAGCGACCAACGGTACCCCTTCGCAAGAGCCTTGACCGTGTCGCAGCAGACTGTCAATGAATATGCCAGATCGTCACACCAAAGAATCGACAGGTCCTCAAGAATCTTATCCAATTCCTCGTTGTCGACAAACTCTTCTTCGAATATCCTTGTGAACAGTCTGGCATCCTCCTCGACGGAGCTTTCAGCCGAGGCCATATATTCCTTATAATACTCTTTCGAGCAGATCGAATCGTACACGCTTCTGATCAAGGCGTCGTAGGGCTCCCATGTAAGCTTGCGGCGGGAGAGGATCTTCTGAAAGTCAGGATCCTGCTCCAGAAGCGGAGCCAGCCTGTTGAAGGCGAACTTCATGTTCGGATTCCTCTCCTCCTCGGTCGGGTTGAACTTGTTCCGGGCGTTTTCTATTCTGGTCCGCGCCTCCGCCGTGAGGTACGGAATAATGTCAAGCATAAAGAGATACAACGATCTCGTGGCCTCGCAGGACGCCTCCAGAAGCGACTCAGCCTCCGGGAGTGTCATGGATGGATTCTCCGCGTAGCTGTAGAGCACCTTGAAAGCCTTTATCCGCAGAATTCGTCTGTTGAGCATAATTCCAATCAAAATTTTATGCAAAGATAACACACAATTTCAGATTTTTCTTAAATTTGTGCGGATAACAAAACATTCAGCGCAAGATGTACAAAGATGATTACGAGCGGCCGAACTACGCTGACCGCAACACTGAGGACGTTTACTCAAAGCCTGTAAGGGCCGGAAAGAGAACCTATTTCTTTGATGTCAAGAGCACAAAGGGAAACAATGACTACTATCTTACCATCACTGAAAGCAAACGCAGACAGGAGCAGGACGGCAGTTTCTCTTTCGACAAGCACAAGATATTCCTCTACAAGGAAGATTTCGAAAAGTTTCAGGAAGGCCTTTCAGAGGTATTGGCCTACATGAAAGAGAACCTTCTGCCAGACGTGCCGGAGCACACCTACGAGCCTCGTGCGAACAAGAGTGACGGGTCGTCTGACAGCCAGTTCAGCGATGTGAACTTCGAGGAGCTGTAGGGCTTCATCATATTCAGGAAAACACTATCCTCTCCGGAAGCGGGGAGGATTTTTTTGTTTATTTTCACATTAATGCCTATATTAGAGGGTTGTTTTGAATAAAACACGGACTTAATAGTTTAACTCATAAAAAACACAACACTAAAATGAGCAAAGAAATGTCAAGACGTTCTTTCCTGAAGACAGGAAGCGCCGTGGCCGCAGGACTCGCTGTAGCCCCGAACATCATCATCGCGGGAGAGAAGACCCCTAAGAAAGAGAAGAAAAAGAAGACAGCTCCGAGCGACAAGCTTAACATCCTCGGAGTCGGTATCGGAGGACGTGGGGCCGCCGACCTCGCCGAGATGGAGACAGAGAACATCATCGGACTCTGCGACGTCGACTGGAAGTACGCCGATCATGTGTTCAAGAAATATCCTCAGGCCAAGAAGTACAACGACTACCGCGTGATGTTCGACGAGATGCTCGACCAGGCTGACGCCGTGATGATCGCCACCGCCGACCATACCCACGCCATCATCGCCGCGCAGGCCATGGCGGCGGGAAAGCACGTCTATGTCGAGAAGCCTCTCACCCTCACCGTATACGAGGCAAGACTTCTGACCAAACTTGCGGCCAAGTACCGGGTGGCCACCCAGATGGGTAACCAGGGAGCCTCCAGCGCCGGCACCAGAAAGGCCATCGAATGGCTTTGGAACGGAGAGATCGGAGAAGTCAGGAGAGTTGACTGCTTCACCGACCGTCCTATCTGGCCTCAGGGACTTGAGAAGCCGACCGTGGTCGAGCCTATTCCTTCCACCCTCAACTGGGACGCCTTCATAGGGCCGGCCCCGATGCGCGAGTACAATTCCATCTACACTCCGTGGAACTTCCGCGGCTGGTGGGACTTCGGCACCGGTGCCATGGGTGACATGGCGTGCCACATCATGCACGTTCCTTTCAAAGGCCTGAAGCTTGGCTATCCTACCAAAGTAGAGGCCAGCTCGACCAATGTGCTCACCGACTGCTGCCCGAGCGCCGAGATGATCCACCTCACATTCCCTGCAAGGGAGAACATGGCCAAACTCGCCATGCCTGAGGTTGACATCCGCTGGTACGACGGCGGATTCAAGCCGGAGAGACCGGAAGGACTTCCTGCCGGATTCAACCTCAACATCAGCGGAGGATGCAGCATCTTCTACGGAACAAAGGACATCATGATCGCCGGAACCTACGGACAGGATCCTATCCTCGTATCAGGAAGAAAGCCTGAGGTGCCTCACGTTCTCCGCGAGGTGACCCTCTCCCACCAGCAGGATTGGATCCGCGCCTGCAAGGAGGATCCTGATTCAAGAATCCCTGCCGCGTCAGACTTCAGCGAGGCTGGTCCGTTCGTCGAGATGGTGGATCTCGGCGTGGCTGCCGTAAGGCTTCAGGCCCTCAACCAGATCCTTGAGTGGGACGGCCAGAAGATGGAGTTCACCAACATCCCTGCCGACGCCACGATCAAGATTCTTGAAAAGGACGGATTCTCAATCAAGGACGGTCACCCTACGTTCAAGAACAAGTACACCGATCCGATGAACGCCCGCCAGTTCGCCGCCAGCCTCATAAAGCGTCAGTACCGCGCCGGCTACGAGCTTCCGGAAATGCCAGAATAATAAACTTTTAAAATAATAAACGACATGAAGAAGATTGTTTATGCGGCAGCAGCTGTCGCGATGATGATGACCGCGGTTTCCTGCGGCAACGGCAAGAAGAAAGCCGCGGCTCCCGCCGAACTCCAGTGGACCGGAACCGAGACGGTAGAGACCAAAGTTGAAAAAGAGGGGGCTCCTGCCTATGTCAGCGTGGAGAAGCCTCAGGTCGACCTCGCTTCCGTACCTCAGGACAAGGATGGCTACTATGTGATTTTTGACGGCGAGACTCTCAACGGATGGCGTGGTTACGGCAAAGACAATGTGCCTTCACGCTGGACAGTGGAAGACGGCTGCATCAAGTTCACAGGCACAGGCACAGGCGAGGGACAGACGCTGGAAGGCGGGGACCTCATTTTCGCCCACAAGTTCCAGAACTTCGTGCTTGAGCTTGAATGGAAGATCTCCAAGGGCGGCAACTCCGGAATCCTCTACCTTGCACAGGAAATCAAGGAATACAATGCGGACGGCACCACAAAGTGGTCTCCTATCTACATCTCATCTCCTGAGTATCAGGTCCTTGACAACGCCAACCATCCTGACGCGATGTTGGGAATCGACGGCAACCGCCAGTCCGCCTCCCTCTACGACATGATTCCTGCCAAGCCACAGAACCAGAACCCTTACGGCGAGTGGAACACGGCTAAGATCATGGTTTACAAAGGAACAGTCGTACACGGCCAGAACGGAGCGAATGTGGTTGAGTACCATCTGTGGACCCCACAGTGGACAGACATGCTTCAGGCTTCCAAGTTCTCTCAGGAGAAGTGGCCTCTCGCATTCGAGCTTCTGAACAACTGCGGCGGTGACAAACACGAAGGTTACATCGGTCTTCAGGACCACGGTGACGATGTTTGGTACCGCAACATCCGCGTCAAAGTTCTCGACTAATGAGAAAGGCAAGTCTTATACTCATGGCCTCGGCTCTTCTTCTTGGCGCCGCATCGTGTGCCCAGAAGAAGGCCGAGCCTGTCAGGAAAGAGATCAGCGTCCAGCTCTATAGCATCAGGAACGTGATCGGCAATCCTGAACTTTACGCCCAGAACCACGTGGAGGCTTTCAAGGCACTTGCTGAAATGGGTTATACCTCAGTTGAGGCCGCGTGCTACTCTGACGGGAAACTCTACGGAGTCAATCCTGAGCAGTACAAGGCCGATCTTGAGGCCGCCGGATTGAAATCCCTTTCCACTCACATAGGTCACAACCTTAGCGATGAGGAGCTTGCGTCAGGCGACTTCACCGAATCAATGAAGTGGTGGGATCAGGCGATCGCCGCACACAAGGCGGCGGGATGCAAATACATCGTCTGCCCAAGCTTCAAAGTTCCGGAGACACTCGCCGGTCTCAAGACCTATTGCGACTACTTCAACGCCATCGGAGCGAAGTGCAAGGAGAACGGCATGCTGTTTGGCTACCACAACCACTCCCACGAATTCAAGAAGATCGAAGACACTGTCATCTATGAATATATGCTCGAGAACACCAATCCCGAGAATGTGTTCTTTGAGATGGATGTCTATTGGACGGTTATGGGTAAGGCCTATCCTGTCGAGCTCTTCAAGAAGTACCCTGGACGTTTCACTCTTCTCCACATCAAGGATCACCGTGAGCTCGGCGAGAGCGGCATGGTTGGTTTCGATGCCATATTCAAGAATGCCGGCATTGCGGGCATGAAAGATTTTGTGGTTGAGCTTGAAGCGTTTACCAACGGAGACTGGAAGGAAAGCATGAAGATGTGCGCCGATTACCTTCTCAACTCAGACTTCGTGAAAGCGACATATTCAGAGTAATACTTCTGTAAGCATTTGATCGGACGGTCGGAAACAAATTCCGGCCGTTCTTTTTTTATGGGGAAATGAAAAAGAGAATTTTGAATCAGTCGTGGCTTATATTACCATATTTTTAGTATATTTGAAAAATTTAGACAAATTTTTAATTGTATTTGAAGGTTTCTTAGACATATTCAATTATGGACAAGATTCTACTTAGAAATATCACTTCACAGGGGCGTCAGGTGGACATCACCATCGCCGACGGACTCATAGAGAAAATCGCCCCGCATTCGGAAGTGTACCGGGAGGCTGCCTCGGGAGTCGAAGCCGTGGATTGCACTGGAAAGGTCGCTGTCCCAGGATTCATCAACATGCACACTCACGCCGCCATGTCCCTGATGAGAGGTGTCGGCGAAGACATGTTGCTTCAGGACTGGCTCGGACACATCTGGGCGATCGAATCCAAACTGGACGCTCCGTTCATCTACTGGGGCACCAAGGCTGCCGCGCTCGAGATGATTAAGACGGGAACCACCACATTCAACGACCATTACTGGTTCTCACCTACAGCAAGGATAGCGGCATCGGAAATGGATTTAAGGGCCGCGGTCTCCTACCTGTTCCTTAACCATAACGATCCGGAGGAGGCCGAGAGGGAAAAGGAGCAGTGCATCGAGATGCACGAGACCGTGCCGGGATGGAACTCTCGGTCAATCTTCACAATCGGCATCCATTCCATCTATTCGGTCAGCGAGGGACTGATACTTTGGGCCACTGAATACGCCCGCAAGCATGATTTGAAGATCCACATCCATCTGGCAGAATCGGAGCGCGAGGATCTGGACTGCAAGGACGCCCACGGAGGACTCTCCCCTGTCGAGTACCTTGAGGCTCTAGGAGTTTTGGGACCGGATGTCATCGCCGCCCACACGCTTTGGCTTTCAGACCACGACATTGAGTTGCTGGGAAAATACCACGTGAACTGCGTGCACAACATAAACTCCAACACAAAACTGGCCTCTGGCTACAAATTCAAGTGGAAGGAACTCACTGACGCCGGGGCGAATGTCTGCCTTGGCACCGACGGATGCGCGTCCTCCAACAATCTGGACATGCTGGAGGCGATGAAGACCACAGCCCTGTTCCAGAAAGCATGGAGGAAGGATCCTTCAGCCCTACCTTTGCAGACACTCCTGGACATGGCCACAGTCAACGGGGCTAAAGCACTGGGATTGAAGACCGGGAAAATAGAGGAAGGATATGAGGCTGACATCCAGATCGTCGACACAGACAACACCTTTTTCCTCTCCCCTGGCCCGTTCCTTGCGAACTTCATCTACTCGGCTCACAGCGACTGTGTCTCCTCGCTGATAGCCGGAGGAAAGTTTGTGATGCGCGACCGCAATGTGTTCGGAGAGAAAATGATCCTCAAGGGGGCACGCACCGTCCTGAACGAAATCTAATACAAACAATGACCTGACGCCAATGCGCGAAACGGTAATTAATGAATATATCAATATGGATCCAAGAGCAGAAAGAATCTACGGAGCCGCTGAATATCTCAAACAGCAGCTTGGCGACATCAAGCCCGAGGTCGGCATCGTGCTGGGCAGCGGCCTTGGAAAACTTGCGGACAGCATAAGCGATCCGCTGACAATACCTTACAAGACAATCCCGGGATTTCCGGTCTCCACGGCGATAGGCCACAAAGGCAATTTCATCGTCGGCAAGCTTGGCGGCAAGACCGTCATCGCGATGCAGGGTCGAATCCACTACTATGAGGGCTACACGATGGATCTGGTCACCCTTCCTATCCGTGTGATGAAAGTCATCGGAATCAAGTACCTGTTCGTGTCTAATGCCGCGGGGGGAGTCAACTACAACTTCAAGGTCGGCGACCTTATGATCATCACGGACCACATCAACCAGTTGCCTAATCCTCTGATCGGTCCGAATCTGGACGATTTCGGACCACGGTTCCCAGACATGACAAGGCCCTACGACCTTGGGTTGATCGCGAAGGCCGAAGAAATCGCCGGAGAGATGGGTATAAAACTCCACAAGGGCGTCTATTTCGGCGGGACAGGACCTACTTACGAGACACCGGCCGAGTACAAGTACATCCGCACAATCGGCGGTGACGCCACCGGGATGTCAACTATTCCGGAGGTCATCGTCGCCAGACACTCGAATATTCCTGTGTTCGGTGTTTCGGTGATCACCAACGAGGCGCACGACGACTATGCTCCGGACTATGTGAATGACGGGGACGATGTCGTGAAGGCCGCAGACGCCGCCGCGGACAGGATGTGCACGCTGTTCACAAGGATGATAGAATCGCTGTAATATTAATTGACAATGAAATACGTTTACATTCTGTATTTTGTGTTCGCCGTGTTCATCATCGGGTTTGGCTCCGCTCTTTTGATCAATGGAGTTCCCTTTTCATGGAAAACCGCCTGTATCCTTCTGATCGGGGTTTATTTCCTGTATCGCGGGATCGCCACATGCGTCAACCAGAAACGCAGACGCGAACGGGAGGAGATTGATAACGGTAATGACCCGGCCAACGCTTGATTTGGTTCATTTATCAGTCGCTTCGACAAGCTCAGCGACCGACACTCAGTAATCGCAGGACTTGTCCAAGCGACCAAAGTGCCAGCCAATGTGGTCGCTGAGCCTGTCGAAGCGACCAAAGTTTAAACCAACAATATTTATA
>DJRG01000030.1 GCA_002438845.1 Bacteroidales bacterium UBA6366 | reverse complement strand
TTCCGGAGTGGATCGAGGAGGCCGGAGGGATCTCCAGGCGGCTCGCCAAGGCGTGCGAGGTGGCGGCGTTCGACAAGGAGAAGAAACTTAAATACGAGATTGACAAGATGAACGAGAGGGACATTCTGGCTCAGCGAGTGTTCGCCGAGCGCAAGGGCTTCGAGGCTGGATATGCCGACGGAGAGGCCAAGGGACTGGCTGACGGGATGGCTAAAGGCATGGCCGAAGGAAAAGCCGAAGGAAAAGCCGAAGGAATAACTGAGGGCAAGGCCGAAGTTGCTAAAGCCATGCTTGAAATCGGTATGCCGATAGGACAGATTTTACAGTTGACAGGACTTACCGAGGAACAGGTAAAGGCATTAAGGTAATGATTTCGTAAGCATCCGGCAAAGCACGACTGTTATTTGTCTCCTGCGTGATATAAATTTGCCGAAAAATCTAATTCATATGCGTACCCATCGCTGAGCCTGTCGGAACCGATTGTTTGCAACCCGCAGGCACGGGACGATGCCTTTGAGTGGGTTAAGAGGCTGCTCCGTGTGTCTGACCCTATTCCCCAACAATGGGGTCAGACACAACAAACTGCCTCAGACGGCTGTCAGAAGCACATCTCCGTGTCCGTGCTTTGAAAAAGCATAGGTTCGGAAGCTTTCAAGAAAAAGAAACGGCTATCTGGTCATTGTCTTTTATGCTCTATTAGAACATGAAACTCAGCCCGTCTTGGATGGAGAACTGCCAGGATCTGGACTTGTCGGTGAAGTCGCTTCCCGTGCCGGTAGAGGTGGAGTAACTCTTGTTGTTGACTTCTCTGTAGTTGTCTGTGATGAAGTAGTGGGCAGACGGGATGACGTTCAACCTGAAACGCCAGATGTGGAATGAGAGTCCGAAGCCGGCATCAGCGGTGAGACTGAAACGGTTCTTTATGTACATGTAACTTTCTCCTTTGACCCCGCTATAGGTGCCGTGGCGTGGAGAATCGTCATTCGGACCGAAGATGTAGCCTGGAGTCAGACCGGCGAAAAACTCGATTCTGTTGAACAGGCCGGTGAAGAAACCGCCGACGACACTGTCCACACTTGGGTTCTGGTTGTAGTAGTACTTGTTGTGGTAGGCATTCCGCACCGTGCTTTCCAAGCCATCTTCCAATGTTTGCCTGAACGTGCTGCGTCCGCTGCTCCAAGACACGGACATAGGTCAAGCTCATGACTTCGCCGGAATTGCCCCTTGATTTCTCAATTGGAATCCTCACACCGGCAGTGAACCGGATATCTTGCGTCTCAGGTTGAACTTTTTGCGCTGATGCCGCACCTCCCTCAGCCAAACCACCGCCCACAACAAATTAACCTTTTCATTTATTACGTAGTTAGTCAAGACATTGCCCTGCTCCAAAGAATATGCCAGTGGTCTTGCCACACCATTGCCAGATTACTTGACTTTCAGTGGCAGGGGAGTGAGGTCGGAGTCTGCGGAGGAGGAACCGAGGAGAATTGTGAAGTCTCCCGGCTCGACGGTCCACTTCTCGGAGGCGCCCCAACACTGGAGCATCTCAGGGGTGATGTCGAACTCGACCTTGGCGCTTTCACCGTTCTTCAGGCTGATGCGGCGGAATGCTTTCAGTTCCTTGACCGGACGGGTCACGGAACCATATTCATCACGAATATAGAGCTGAACCACTTCGTCCCCGTCGTAAGGGCCACGGTTGGTGACGGTCACGCTGGCTTTAAGAGACTCGGAAGCAACAATCTCCGACTTTGACAAAGATGCGTCTGAATACTCAAACGTGCTGTAGCTCAGACCGTAACCGAACGGCCAGAGGGCTCCGGTCTCGTTGGTCGCGAACAGGCGGGAGTACTGTGAATGCTTGTAGTTGTAGACAGTCTGGACCTGGCCCACATTGCGTGGCACGGTCACCGGCAGTTTTCCTGAAGGGTTCACCTTGCCGGTCAGCACCTCGGCGATCGCCTGACCGCCCATCTGCCCCGGCTCCCAAACGTTAAGGATGGCGTTGGCGTTCTCTTTTGCCCAGCCTATGCTGAGAGCCCTGCCGCTCATCAGTACAACCACGGTAGGCTTCCCGGAAGCCACAACTGCCTCCAAAAGCTGCTGCTGCATTCCCGGAAGGCTCAGATCATCCCTATCACAGTTCTCACCGCAGGTACGGCCGAACGCTGAATATCTTTGCGAGTTCTCTCCGACAACAACGATGTTCACATCTGCGGCGGAAGCCTTGAACCTGGCCATCTGGATTCCCTTTGCCTTGACGTTGGAAATCTTGCCCCCAAAGCATAATGTGTCAATCGAGACGTTCGGCATCACGGCCTTGAGCCCGTCCAGCACTGTGATGACATCCTCATCTTTCTGCGGCACGGCCCAGTCCCCGAGGATGGTCTGACTGTCAACGTTTGGCCCGACAACGAAGACCCGACGTGGACTCCTAAGCGGAAGCGTTCCATCATTTTTCAGCAGCACAAGTCCCTGGCGGGCAGCCTCAAGGGCGGTCTGGCGATGCTCCTCGGCTCCGGCCAGTACCTCAGGAATCTCCGGTACAGGCTTCTCGAAAAGTCCCAGGGCGAATTTCACGGCCAGAATCTTTCCGGCGGCCTGATCGATTCTGGATTGAGGAATCCTGCCTGATTTCACTGCGGCCACCACAGCCTCGAAATACTTGTCACCCTGCATGTGCATATCGATTCCCGCCTCCACGGAAACCACGAACGCCTCGGTCGAATCCGGAACCCAGTGATGCATCGAATGGAGCCTCTCGATGTCCATCCAGTCGCTGACCACGAATCCATCGAATCCGAGTTCATCTCGCAGCAAATCATTGAGCAGCCACTTGTTACCGTGACACGGTATCCCGTTGATCTCGTTGTGGGCCGCCATCACCGTCCCGACTTTAGCGTCACGGATCGCCGCCACAAACGGAGGCAGATAGAGTTCACGCAACTTGCGCTCGGAGATGTCCATCGGCGCGGCGTTCAGTCCCCCGAACGGCTCACCACCGGCAATCAGGTGCTTCGCACAGGCCACGACATGATTCCCTGAATATTTCCCGTCACGTCCCTGAAATCCCCAGATAGCATATTTACCCATCTCGGAAGTCAGCAGGGCATCCTCACCGAATGTCTCGCCCATCCTTCCCCAGCGGGCGTCCCGGGCGATGTCAAGGTTAGGCCCGAAAGTCCAGAATACCCCTCTCTGGCGCATCTCAAGGGCGGTCTCCTCCCCGATTTTTTCCATAAACTCCGGATTGAAAGTCGAGGCCATATTGATGTTCGTAGGGTAGACCGTGCAACCTTCAACCAAGGCGTTACCGTGGACAGCGTCGATCCCCAGCAGCAGCGGAATCCCCAGCCGGCTCTCTTGCGCCATCTTCTGAAGCGCCACCGCCTCGTCGGAAGTCATCACGTGCAGAAACGCCCCGACCTCACCCTTGCGGACCTTGTCCGACAGATCCTTGTTTCCCAGATTCTCATCGGTAGCGTCGATGTTCTTGCGAGCCGATCCCTTTCCCGGTTCCACATAGCACGGCGCCACGTACTGGCACATCTGCCCGACCTTCTCTTCAAGGGTCATCTCCTTCAAAATCAGTTGTGCCCTTTCCTCCGCCGGCAACGAAACGTCCCGCCAATCCTTCCGCGAGCACGACACCATCACCACCGCAAGACCTAATATTATTACTGTTCTTTTCATCTTCCTTGATTATTTTGTCTGTAACATATTCACTTCGATGCTTCGACAAGCTCAGCAACCGCAAACAGGTGTCTGACTTTTTGTTTTGTTTTTAGGTCACTTCGGCAAGCTCAGTGACCGAAGAGTTGTGGTCGCTGAGCCTGTCGAAGCGACATGGTCATATTCATAAATAATTAGTTTCCCTTTTTGCTGCGAGGCGCTTCCTCCGAGGGACCATTCACCCGGACAGGGCGCGAAGCGCAGGTCCCTCGGAGGAAGCGCCTCACCGCAAAACTAACCAATTATCTAATGGAGACAACAATCTTGTCGCCTACACCAACCTTCCCCGCAGACACGCAGACCATTCCGTCCTCGTAGGTCCAATCCTGAACCGCAGCGCCATTGAGCGAAACCGAGCCAGGACGCGAATCCCTCTGGATGCGGAATGAATATTCCCGCTCCGAAGGCATCCCTTTGAACGACCCCTGAACCGGATTCACAACCACCTCGACGCCACCGTTCTTCTCGTGCGACTCGAACAAAGTCGAAGCGATCCCCCCGTTCTCATATTCATAAGTCTCCCCGTCATCGTCGAACATCGTGTACTCGCTGTCCCCGTGAGGATAGACCTTCAGGATGATTCGGTCGAACGGACGCGCCCCGAGATATTCAACATCTGGCTGCGTCGGAATGATCGCACCCTCGCGGATGAAGAGCAGCCCCGCGCGGTCGGAAGGATATTCACGGGTGAAAGTCTCCCCCTTGCTGACAACCTTATCCCCGCTCCAAGCGTCCGTCCAAGTCCCCTTCGGCAGATAAATCTCGTTTGTGAATATCCCCACGCAGAAATTGTCGCCGAACATGTACTGATAAGTCATGTCGTCGCAGTTGCGGTCGTCCGGGAAGCAAAGCGGCATCGAACGCACGATCGGCATGCCGTTCTGAGCCGCCTCAAGAGCCATCGAGTAGATGTACGGGGCCAATGAATATCTAAACTTGACGTAAGAGCGGTAGATGTCCTGCTCTTCTTTCGCATAGTAGAACGGATGCATCATCGAGAACCAGCTGTTGATCTGCACCCAAGGCAGGAAGAGACCGAAGTGGAGACTCTGCATCTCAAGTTCGCGCGGAACGCTCATCACATCGCATGAAGTGTTGAGGAACCCGCTCATTCCGAGGTTCAGCTGGTCGTAAAGTGCTGTCTTGCCACCTCCGTTGTCCCCGGAAGTCGAAGCCGTCCAGTGCTGTGTGCCAGACCAACCACCGCAGTAGTGATGCCAAGTACGTTTGCCGTTGTACTTGCGGCCAAGCTCACGCATCTGCTTAGGGAGAAGAACCTGGTTGAGGTTGTGCATCTCCTTGTCGGTGCGGCCGTTGTAATATTCCCAATTCGTGTGGTTGTCAATCGTTCGTGCAGGGTCCAGCTTGAATCCCTCCACGCCCTGATCCATAAACACAGTCAGGTGATCCATCCAGTGCTCCTTGCCGGAAAGCTTCCCGCCGGTGCGCTCGGCGATGATGTCCTCCTCCTGGATGCTCAGGTCATATTCCTCGCAGAGCCAGAGGCCGAGGTGGAAGCCCATAGAGCGAAGCTTGCCGATGAAAAGGCGGTTGTGCATCGTCTTAGGGTATTGGTTCTGCATCCAGTAAGGTTCCGGAGAGAACCTATCGTAGTTCCATTTCTTCTTGGTCGAGAAGTCGTAGCGCTTCTCCATCCACTGAGGCTCAAGCCAGAACACATCACAAGGCACATCGAACTGACGGAAGTGAACGGCGTCGTTGAGGATGTCGAACTGCTCCTCACGCATGTTCGGTCCGAAGCAAAGTCCGTAGGCCCATTTCGGCAGGACGTAGGTGCGGCCCGTGATGAGAGTATACTCATTAAGAATGGCAGGCATGTCCCCTCCCATCATCAGGTAGAAGTCCGCCTCGTCGAAAGTGTTGATTATGTTGAACTTGGTCTTCTGCTGGCTGCCGATGTCAAAGAAACTCTTGCGGGTCGAGTTGTTGTAAACGCCCCAACCGCGCGAGCTCATCATGAACGGCATCGGAATCTCCGTCTGCTGGTAGGTTGTCCAC
Organism: Bacteroidales bacterium UBA6366; assembly: GCA_002438845.1. GTDB lineage: Bacteria > Bacteroidota > Bacteroidia > Bacteroidales > UBA932 > Cryptobacteroides. The sequence goes on along the minus strand of DJRG01000030.1, from coordinate 8,852 downwards.
ATCCTAAGGAACTCGCCCCTGTGCTGGATGTGGTCGCGGCTGGTGCTTCCGCCTCCGTAGAACCGCTCGCCATTCTCCATGCTGATGCTGAGGATGCTCACCGCGTCGGCTGCCGGGATCTCGTGCTTATCGACCTCTCCGAACTTGCCGTTGTCGTCCCCGATGATGCCGCCACCGTTGTCGGCTACCTTCAGATCAGCGTATTTCTCATTGATGAAAGACCTCATCTCGCCGCAAAGCCCCTCTTTCTCAGACAAGAATTTGATTTCTTTGATAACGTTTCCGCCCTTTGCGTCTTTCACTGTCATCACACCGCTCTTCTTGTTGATGACCAATGAATATTCCGGAGTCTTCAGCGTCCAGACCCCACCTTTGTCGGAGATACTGGTCTTCACCTCGCTCCAGTCGGTCTTGATGAGTTCGTAGCGTTCCATCAGAGACTCGGTGAACTCTTTCCTCGGAGAGACCTTGATCCTGAATATGCTCTCGGAACAAGCCTCCACGCTGACCGTAAGGCCATCATTGATCTTCACTTTGTGAGCCGGGTTCGCCTGGGCGAGAAGTGTCATCGCACAGCAGGCGACGGCAAGCAGAAATTTCTTCATTCGTCGTTGTGGTTTTAATATATTCAGACAAAGATACAAGTTTTTTCATTCGCCACGGATTTTATTTTTGGCATAATTACTTACACGGTTGAAATGGAATGTAAAAGATTCCGTCTCTGAGGTTAGAATAGTTTTGCAAGTTCACTTCTTATTGTAGATTTAACTACATCCCAATCTACCGGAAAAATCATATCAGGCATTGGGTCACTCTCGGCATCTTCGAAGTAGGAAAGACTTTTTATGGAGGTAAATAACTGGGCATCAGAATATTTCTGACGATAAAGTTCAATCAGTTTTGCCAAAGAGAATCGCTTTAGCAAGAAATAATAATCAATGAAGTCCTTTTTTGTGCCCCTGTTAGTGATCGCAGAGAGCTTCATAGCGGCAATGTCCTTGACTCCGGCAAGGACAATATCATCAGAATATACCGGATTATCTATCCAATCATAAGGATAAGAAACAATGTCAACTTTAATACCATTGACGACAAGAAACCTCATCATTCTGGAAGACGAGATTGGTGTCACTGTTGAAAATTCGGATAAGATGGCGGTAAGTTCCTCTAACGAGGTCTCAAATTGTCCGAAAAAATCAAGGTCAATGGATTTTCTGTGCCCTAATTGCAACGCTAGTGCCGTTCCGCCGACAAGCCTTGTATTTTTGAACTCATCTAAAGACTGAATCTTTTTCAAGAGGATCAAAGTGTCTGGGCTGATGGTTTCGAGGTAAAGCATCTGAATGTTGTTTTTGGAGTGGAAGAAATACATGAGATAAATGACAAAGCCTTTGGATCCAATCTCCTTAGTCTCTGGGTTACCCTCACAATCCTTTCAAGTCCGTACCTTGATACAAGTTGATACCAGTCATTTATTTGGCCGAATTCCAAAACACGTTTAATGACGTAGGACTCGTTAGTGTCGAGATCTATTGAGTCTTTGCGTACATCCCAGAACAGATAATCGGAAAACAGATTTACGTCATTGTTGTTTTGCATTGAATATATACTGATGTTCATTGCAAAAATAAGCTATTCCGAACTTTTCGGCAAGTTTATTCCGAACTTTTCGGTGTTTCGAACATTTCTGTTTTTGAGTTTTTGGACTGATTCCGTTCGATCGGTCGACGATAACAAATTAATAGCGAATAAGGGCAGGCTAAATTCTTAGCCTGCCCTTGCCGAGTATTATTTCAGAGGGTTATTTCTTTGCGAAATAGGCGCCACCGTTTGCACCATCATAAGTCCATTTGTTATTGTAGTTTAACTGGTAAATGGTAGAGTATCCTCCCTCTGCGTACCCCTTGGCGACAAATGAGAAACCGCAGAAATACATACCTTCGGAAACCAGTCTCTGTTCTGGTGTGCCAATACCGAACTTAGGAGAACCGAAGAGGTCATCAACGCCCCAGCCGATCCATGCGTAGTTGCAGTCATTCACACCGAATTTAAGCGGTGCGAAGATGTTCGATCCGTAAGTGGTACTATTTGTGAGCTGTGTGATGCAGGCCACCTCTTTGCCGTTGCTTACCTTCTGGTAATCAAGTGACATGTAGGTGTAGATCACAGGAGTGCCGTCAACAATCTCGAGAGAGGCAGGAACGGCGAAGTCGAGGTACAGACCCACGAGATCAAGGTTGTGAACGTGTCCGTTGATGGTTGTCGGATTCTCCACGGCCTTGAACTCAACCGCAGTCTCGTGTTGCCTGGCTCCATTGTTCACAATCACAGTGTTGCTGACACCGGTGGTCTTGAAAGAATATGTATAGAACGTGTAACTACCCACAAGGTCTTTGGCATCCACTTGACTGACGGTGATCTTGCTGCCGGTGGAGAGCTCCAGAGTTGCCTTACGCGCCGCTCCGGTGGTGTTCTCTGTCCAGTATGCGACACCGTCCTTGTAACTCAGCCAACCACCGATGCCAGCGGTCTTGCCGTTGTCAGCATCAGCACCGAAGAGTCCGCGGTAGCCGGCGTTGTCACCTTTCCAAAGCTCGACCGTCTCTGGCTCGGTAGGGGTACGTACGTTCACTGTCACCTCGCAGGATGCGGAGATTCCATTCTTGGTGGTGGCCGTAATGGTGGCCTTGCCGATTTCGACTCCGGTTACCTTCCCGTTCTCATCGACAGTTGCAACCTCAGAGTTAGATGAAGTCCATGTGATTGTTTTGTCTGAAGCGTTTTCAGGTGTTATTGTAGCGGTGAGATCCTCTATGTTTTCACCGATGTAAACAGTTGCGGTCGTCTTGTTGAGAGTCACCCCTGTCACAGGAATTTCCTTGACGGTAACCTTGCAGTCTGCCGTGCATTTGCCGGAAGCCGTTGTCACGGTTATTGTTGTCACACCTGGAGTGAGACCTACGACACGCCCCCAGACGTCAACGGTCGCGACCTTCGCGTCTGAAGATACCCAAGTCTTATATGAACTTGTGCAATTGTCAGGAGTAAGGGTTGCCTTAAGTTCAACCTGCTCTCCCGGAAATATAGAGACCTCTGTAGCGCTGAGGGTCACACCTGTGGTGGCTACGAGTTCTGTCTCATCCGTGTCTTGGCATGAAACAGCCGCTACTGTAGCCAAAATGGTGGAAAGGATCAAAAATATCTTTTTCATATTCAATGCCTTTTGTATTACTTGTTCCAGTGTGAGTTAGTCGAGAGTTCCTTTTGAGGGATCTGCCACTCCATGTCCTCAACGCTCCATGTATAATCCTTCCAGTGGTTTCCGCCCTGGCGGACAGCGTCGGTGTTCCAACGTTTGTGGCAATAGTAGTCAAGGCCGTTCTCGCCCCACATCTCGATCTGCCACTGAAGCTGGATCTGCTCCCATGTGCCAAGACCACCTTTGTAATTATCGCATGTAAGGGTAGGAGCTCCCGACTTGGTACGGGACGCGAGAAGCTTGTTGAGTGTAGTCTTCGCATCAGCTTCCTTGCCAGCCTGATACTGAGCCTCGGCCAGCATAAGGAGAACCTCTGAAGAACGGAATATGATTTGGTCTGAACTGATGTTGGTGAAAGTACGCTCATCGGCATTCTGGCAGATCGTAGCTCCCCACTTAAGATTGGTGTATTTGAGGAGCGTGCTCGCCGCATGGCCATTGTCTGTGAAGTAAGGGTAACTTTCAACCTCGTGATCCGCGAAGATGCCCTTACGGTAGTCGTTGTCGTCAATCTTGTTGTAAAGACTCTCACTGATCTGGAAGAGACCGCTCTTGCTGTTTCCAGCTTTTAGGCTGTTGAGGTTGTTCCACGAATAGAGGTTGCTCTCACTTGTCCAGCCGAAGAGCACCTCCGGGTTGCTTGGAATGCTCAGGAAAGCGTTGTCATCATTCCTGACCTCATCCTTGCCCTTCTTCCAAGCGTCATCCAGCGGTGTGGCGATGTCGTCAAGACGGCTGGTCTGAACGCCATAGTGAGTCTCATCGATGAGGGTTGGGTACTTCGCCAAGATACGCTGGCAGGCAGCGATCGCCTTGTCGTACTCACCATAGTCCAAGCAAGCGCGGGCAAGGAAAAAGTCTGACAAGGTGCGGTCGATATCGTAGAACGTTGTGAGATCAGTCGGGTTAACTGTGGTGTAACCGTCTGTGGCACTGTTTTTTCCGGCTGCGAAATAAGTGCCGGCATCCTCAAGTTCCTTGATGATCCACTCCCATGTCTCCTGCGCTGTGCTAGGGGCTACGGGGGTGTTGTATGCGTATTTGGTGTAAATAGGCATGCCCTGCTGCTCGCTGCCGCCGTATTTGTACGCCTTGCGGAAGCGCTCCATAAGCTGGAGGTAACCATAAGCGCGGAGAGTCTTGGCCTGTGCGGCGTAAGTCTTCACGGCAGGAAGCGCGTTAGGAGAGGTCGCCACTTCGTCCGTGAGGTAGGTTGCAGCCTTGTTCGCCTGTGCGATGATGTAAGACGAACTGTACCACCATCCGTAGCAAGACGCGTTCTCGTTCTTTTCCGCTGCATTGAAAGTGTGATTGTAGTAGCTTGCCCAACCATCGGTTATGGAATTCGCGACATCACCATAGATCATGTTCTCACACGCCACATTACGGGAAAGGTGGACTGAGAACTCATTGGCGTAGCCATTGGAGAAACCACCCGACAACTTTTCGTGAGCCAGACATATGTACGCCTCAAGGCCTGAGCCGATGGCTTCAAGGGTGGCGTTCACCTTTGTCTCATCTGAACTCGAGAGCAATTCTCTGATCTGGTCATCGTTCAGCGAGTTCGGGTTTGTGACATCCAGCATGTCAGAGCAAGACTGGAATGCCAGAAGTGATGCTGCCGCGAATGCGGCTATTGTTTTAATCTTGTTCATTTCAAACCGTGTTTTAGAATGTTATGTTAGCTCCGAGAGAGATTGTCCTCATTGAAGGATAGACATACTGTCCAACCTCGAAACCACCCAGGATTGACATCGACGGATCCACACCCTTCTTTGCTGAGACATAGAAAAGATTGTCAGCGGAAGCATAGACGCGGATAGTGCTTGCCTTTATCGCATTGAGGATCTTCTTAGGGAGAGTGTAACCGATGGTGATGTTCTTGCACTTCAGATAAGACGCGCTGAAGAGAGCCATATCGGTGTACTTCCAGGAACCGAAAGTGGATCCATTGTAATAGTCAGTGTTCCACCACTGCATCGGGAAGTAGGCGGATGTGTTGCTCTCGGTAAAGGTGTCACCGATAAGATCGGTTGATTTCTGCTCTGAAACCGCTGAGACATAGCCGCTGTCGTAGAGACCGTTGCCATATTCCGTGCTGAAGAACTTACCGCCGAGCTGATAGGCGAACTGTGTGGAGATGTCGAAGTCCTTGTAGCGGAAGTTGATGTTGAAACCACCGATCCAGTCAGGAGTCGCGCTGCCCATCTCGTAGAGGGAAGCGTCGGAGCTGACAAGGGTCTTCACATTCTCGCCTGCCTTCAAATCCTTGTAGCGTCCGTTGTGGTCATATCCTGCGGATCTGGCCGTGCCGTCGTCATTGAGACCGAGATCAGCGTTTGTGACGCGGTGCCAGTACATCGGAAGACCAGATTCCTTATCAACACCAGCGTACTTGTACAGATAGATGTTGTACCAGTCGCGGCCTTCTCCACGGAGATAACCTATGCTGGCTCCTCCAGCTCCAGAGGCGGAGAATGAGCCTACGCCTGCCTGCCATGTGCCTTGAGGAAGGTCAAGGTTTGTGTTGTCAGGGATATTTTCTTCTGGAACTTCAATCAAAGTTGTTCTGTAATGGGTTCCGTTGGTGGTGAAGTTCAACGTCATGTCATCTGTGCGGATGATGTCGAAACTGAGCTCAAGCTCCAATCCACGGTTGCGGAGAACCGCTGCGTTCTGCTGTAGGGTCTCGCTGCCGGATCCGGCGAGAGCTGAGTAGTTGGCGCTGTAGAAAGCGTTAGGTGTAACGTGATTGTAGAAGTCAATTGAACCGTTAATCCTGCGGCCCAACACACCGAAATCAAGACCGAGGTCAAACTCCCTATTCTTTTCCCAAGTGAGCTGGTCATTCACAAGCGCGCCACTGGAGAGCTTGTAGCCAGCTGGAATGCCGGTACCGTTTGTCGCTTGCTGGTATGAGGTGGCTGAATAAGACCAAGTGTGGTTGGTGTAGCTGCCGATACCGTTTGAATTACCGAGGACACCATAGCTGCCACGGACTTTCAGGAAGTCAAGCCAAGAGCTTGCCGCTGACATAAAACCTTCTCTTGAGATTACCCAGCTTGCTCCGACTGAACCGAATGTTCCCCACTTGTTGTTCATAAACTTGGAAGAACCGTCCCTACGGATTGATGCGCTCAAGTAATATTTCTCGTCATAGTTGTAGTTCACTCGTCCTATGTAGGACTCCATATTCACCTCATACTGGCTCCAGCTTGGAGATCCAGAAAGAGTTGTTCCGCCGTTGGTGTAGCGCCCGATGAAGTTGCCACCGGAAATCCAGCCCGGAATAAGCTCATAACCAGACGCATAGAGAACTGAATGATACTTGTCGTGATTCCACTCGTGACCGAGCAGGGCATCGACGTGGTGACCGCTTCTGAAGTCGTGAGAGTAATTGAGGAGGGTCTGGTTGTTAAGGATGAACCTGTTGGTGAGTGTCTTGTTGAGACCACCGTTAGTGCCACCGTTATATGTGCCGGCGGCACGGTAGCGGAGATAATCGGTGTTGTCAGAATCATAGCTGAAGTTGACAAGAAGGTTGAGATCCTTGGTGAAGAGAACCTGAGCGTAGGATCTGGTTGTGAAGATGCTGCGGATGGTCTCGTTCTTGTTCTTGTCAAATTCAGAATGAACGCCCTTTCCGAATGCGTTTCCTGTGGTAGGACCGAGAGGAGAATAAGTCTCTGTTTTGTTTGTCACATTCTCAAGCCTGTTGCCTTCGGAGTCATAGACATAGTTGTGATTCTCATCAAGCATATAGATGGAAATCAGGGACGAGGTACCGTTCACATAGCGGAACACATTTCCTCCGGCTGAACCGGCGTTACGCCCCCAGCGGGTAGCCATCTCATTGGTGGTCGTGCGGGTGTAGCCGATGTTGCTTCCGAATTTGAGCCACTTGAGCGGTTGGGCGTTCACGCTTACACGTCCGTTGTAGCGCTCGAAAGATGAGGTTGGAATGTAAGACGGATCAGAAGTGTATCCCAATGATGCGAAATAGTTCAGTTTCTCGGTGCCGCCCTTGAGCGAAGCGTTGTACTCCTGGCGGAATGCTGTCTCGAAGAGGCTGTTGTACTTGCTGTCCTTAGGAAGGAAGTACTTTGCTTCAGGATTGAGCTTGCCGTTTGTGTTTACAAGGTAGGCGTCCATCATTGTGGATGAACGTGCGTTGCCGGTACCACCAGAGAACACATACCTTGCCCCGGGAACATCATACACGAGAGCGTTGTTGAGAGAGTTACGCTGGAAGTTCGTCTCACTGTTCACATAGTTGAAAAGATGCTGCGAAGCGAACTCGGCTGCCTGCTCATGTGTGTAGTTAGGATTCTGGAAGTTGGTGTAAGGAATTCCGTTCTCATCAACGCCAGGTCTGCCTGTTCCGTCAACACCGTAGCGGTAAGAGTTATAGATTGACAGCCAGGCATATTCATAAATGTCGGAGGCTTCGGTCATGTTGGACATGTTGAACTGTCCAACGCTGTTCCAACCGATGCGGGTGTCGAATGTCACCTGAGTCTTGCCTTCGCTGCCTTTCTTTGTGTTGATTAGGATAACACCGTTGGCACCACGGGAACCGTAAAGTGCTGTTGAGGCGGCGTCCTTGAGCACTGAGATGCTCTCAATGTCGGAAGGATTGATGGTGGAAAGAGGGTTCGACGTCTGAGCCGGCACGCCATCGATCACCACGAGCGCCACTGCGGAACCATCAGAGGTGGATGAAGCTCCACGGACACGGATGGCCATATCGATACCAGGCTGACCATCAACTGATGATAGCTGGATACCTGGTGCCGCTCCCTCGAGAGCGCGGGAGATTGAAGACACACTCTGCGCCTTGATGTTATCGCCCTTGATTGAGGACATCGCTCCGGTGAGGTCTCTTTTCTTCGCGGTACCGTAAGCCACAACGACCACGTCGTTGAGGAATTCAGCTTCTTCGGCGAGGGTGACATTGATCACATTCCGGTTGCCGACAGAGACTTCCTGAGTTTCGAAGCCGATGGATGAGAAGACGAGGACAGAATTTGACTTAAGCCCGGAGAGGCTGTAGTTGCCGTCGACGTCTGTCATTGTGCCGTTGGTGGTTCCCTTGATGAGAACACTGGCACCGACCAGAGGTTCTCCAGTCTTGTCCGTGACCTTTCCGGAGACGGAGGACTGGGCGAATGCCTGTGTTCCGACTGTCAGAAGCACAAGCAGGATCGTAATTAATCGTTTACCCATAAACTGTTTTTTAAATAATGGTGTTATGATTTTGCTAATCGTCCAGTTTAGTAAAACAAATGTATAATTGATTATCAATTAAACAGTGTCATTAACAATGACGTTGTCAATTCAATGACATACTCGTCACAAAAATATAGTAACACTCCTAAACTTTAAGCGAATATTTGATAAAATAACTTTGATTTTTGGCTACCGCAATCCTTTTCGCACCTTTGGCGGCCCTCATGGCAAACCGTCTTAAGAAGGCTGTTGAATTGAGTCGAGGCTTTGATGAATATTCCTAAACTGGACGATTAGCCAAATTATATATGAAGTAAGACTGTTTTTTGAGAATGGTGGTTCCTAAACTGGACGATTAACAACA
>DJRG01000099.1 GCA_002438845.1 Bacteroidales bacterium UBA6366 | reverse complement strand
ACCGTCCAGTTGATTCCGATGGTTCCATGTGAGTCCTTGTCAACTTTTATTCTCTTCATATCGCTTATATATTCATTAATTGATTATTGGATTGTTAATTATAGTAGGTCAAAGATGGCCAGGTAAATCGCTCCGAACGGCATCGCCATCAGCGTGCTGTCGAACCTGTCCAGAAAGCCTCCGTGTCCCGGGATGATCTTGCCTGAGTCCTTGACTCCATAGACCCTCTTCCATTGGGATTCATAAAGGTCGCCGTAGACTCCTGTCACCGACATGATCAGCGACAAGATAAGGCAGTGGATGAGCGGGAACTTCAAGATGTGGAACTCATACAATGCGAAAGCTGCCAGGACGGAACTTACCAGTCCGCCTATGAAACCGATCCATGTCTTTTTGGGCGACACTGTCGGAAACAGCTTCTTAGGGAAAAATTTTCCAAGTGAGATTCCGAAAGCGAAAGCCCCGACGTCCGAACACCATATTATGATGAAAAAGCAGAGCAGCAGGTTGCCGCTGAAGTTTCCGGCCTTGTCGAACGCTATCAGATTGGAAAGGGCGATGGGCACAGCGATGTACAGCAATCCGGTGTAGATGTTGGATAATTTGCCGTACTCTTCCTTGTCTTTGACGTACAGGGAATTGATCATCACTATGAAAAGGGGCACCATTGAGAGGGCCACGAATTTGATCGGAACGTGGTACGAGGCCACGGCAAACAATATTCCGAAAAGGATGACAGCGGCTATTATCGCCAGAATCTTTGAGAACTTGTAGCTATCCCCCATCGTGATGTGGTAGAACTCCAGAAGCATCACGGACATGATGAATATGATCAGTCCCGCGAAAAGGAACTTATTGAACATCAGACAGGCCAACATCGCAAGGATGAAGACCACTCCTGAGATGGATCTGACAACTACGTTATTCATCGTTTGGCTCTGATGTTGTTCCCGGTTCTGTTTCTGTCTCCTCCGGCGACATTGATGACTCCTCGATTTCCTCGGATGGCTTGACCTTCGGCCCAAGGATCCTTTCAATGTCCTCCGCGAAGATGACTTCCTTTTCAAGAAGAAGTTTGGCCATCCGCACGAAACCCTCTTTATGTTCGGTAAGGATGAGCAGTGTCCTGTCATGAATGAGCTTCACCAAGTCCTTGACCTCCTGGTCCATGAGCTCGGCTGTCTTCTCGCTGTACGGCTTTGTCAGGTCGTAGCCCCTCGAACCTGTCGAGTCGTAGAATGACACATCGCCGACCTTCTCGCTCATGCCATAGAACTGCACCATGTTGTATGCCATCCTCGTCATCCTCTCCAGGTCGTTGAGAGCGCCGGTGGCCGGCTCGCCGTTGATTATCTCCTCGGCCACACGTCCGCCGATCAACGCGCACATCTTGTCCATAAGATACGACTTGGACAGGATTTTCCTCTCGTCAGGCAGGTACCAGGTCAGTCCAAGCGCCTCTCCCCTCGGGATAAGGCTGACCTTGAAGACCGGATCAGAGTAAGGCAGCAGCCATCCCACGGTGGCGTGTCCGGCCTCGTGATAAGCCGTGGTCCTCTTCTCGGCAGGAGTCATGATGGAACCCTTGCGCTCCAATCCGCCTACAATTCTGTCGACTGCGTCGAGGAAATCCTGCCTGTCTATCTCTTTCTTATCCCTCCTTGCGGCTGTCAAAGCGGCCTCGTTACAGACGTTGGCTATGTCCGCTCCAGAGAAACCCGGAGTGTGCTGAGCCATGAATCCGAGATCGAAATCCTTGGCGACCTTAAGGTTGCGGGTGTGAACCTTGAATATTTCCTCCCTTTCCTTGAGTTCTGGAAGATCGACATGGATCTGGCGGTCAAAACGGCCGGCCCTCAGAAGAGCCTTGTCCAGAATGTCAGCCCTGTTCGTCGCGGCAAGGATGATGACTCCTGAGTTCGTGTCGAATCCGTCCATCTCGGTGAGCAGCTGGTTGAGAGTGTTCTCCCGCTCGTCGTTCGAGGAGAATCCGACATTCTTTCCCCTGGCCCTTCCGACAGCGTCGATCTCGTCGATAAAGACGATGCAAGGAGCCTTTTCCTTGGCCTGACGGAACAGGTCCCTGACTCTGGACGCGCCGACACCAACGAACATCTCCACGAAGTCAGAGCCGGAGATTGAGAAGAACGGAACGTTGGCCTCTCCGGCCACTGCCTTGGCCAGCAGGGTCTTGCCTGTGCCCGGAGGCCCGACGAGAAGTGCGCCCTTTGGGATCTTGCCTCCAAGGGACGTGTATTTCTGAGGGTTCTTGAGGAAGTCCACAATCTCCATGACCTCTTCCTTCGCGCCGTACAGGCCCGCGACGTCCTTGAACGTGACATTCACCTTTTCCTTATCCGCCAATTTACCGGTGGACTTGCCCACGTTGAACACGCCGCCAGGGCCGCCGGCCCCTCCGCCCATGTTCTTGTTGAACCCGCGGAACATCCAGATCCACATGGCGATGAGAAGAATCGGGAAGATTATCCATTCAAGGATGCTTGACCACATCCTGCTGTCGTTCTCCATCACGATCTTTACCTGATGCTCGTCGGCCGGAAGCATCGAGTTGAGTTCCCCGAACTCCTTCTCGGCGTCGAATTTGTCGGAGACCAGGAATATGAAATGAGGAGAGGCGGGAGGAACCTTTCCGCCGAACTTGTCGGCGTATTTGTTCAGCCTGTCCGGGCGGATTGTGATGTTTCCCTTGAAATCGTTCCTTACGAAATCAATCTCCTTGATGTCCCCTTTGAGGAACATCTCCTTTACCTCGGCCCATTCTATTTTCTGAGGGTTGGCTCCGCTGTTGTTGAAAAGCAGCCAACCGATGCCAAGAATCAGGATCAGATACAACCATGATAAGTTGAATCTTACCCTGATGACCTTTCTTCTTGGATCTTGGCCTTTAGGGGTGTTTGAACTATTCGGCATCAGTCTCTTTCTTTTTTGTTTTTGGAATCCGTCTTTCCTTGTACTCTTTGTGAGGAGCGTCAGCCCACAGTTCCTCGAGTCTGTAGAACTGGCGGTACTCAGTCAGGAAGATGTGGGCGACAATGTCGCCGTAGTCAAGGATGATCCAGAAGTTATTCTCCAGCCCTTGGGTGCGGAGCGGTTTCCTTCCGAGTTCCCTCATTTTGTCTATCACATTGTCAGCTATGGCGTTGACGTTGGTTGTGGAATCAGCGTTGCAGATCATGAAATGGTCTGTGATCGCCGTGCCAAGTGGCCTGAGGTCTATGTCAATGACGTTTTGAGCTTTCTTGTCGAGCATAGCGTCAGCCATAACCCGCAGATCGTGTGTAATCATATCGAGAATGTTTTATATTTTTGCGTTACCATTCAAATATACAAATATACGACAAAATCTGAACGAATGAAAGAGGAAGTTGACATTCAATGGCTGGACGAGGTGGATTCCACCAATAACGAGGCTTTGAGACGTATCGGAGAGATAAGCAATCTCACGGTCCTGGCCGCCATAAACCAGACCGCAGGACGAGGTCAGAGGGGAAACTCATGGCTGACTCACGCCGGAGAGAACCTTACTTTCTCCATGGTGGTGAGATTCGGCGGTGACCAGTTTCCCATGCTGAAGGCGAACATGCAGTTCCGCATAACTGTATCAGTCACCCTTGGCGTCATGGACTACCTTGAGGGTAAGGGAATAGACTGCCGTGTCAAATGGCCTAACGACATCTACGTCCGGAGCCGGAAGATCTGCGGCATGCTTATCGAGAACTCCTTGAACGACAGGCTGATTTCCTACAGCATAGTTGGAATCGGGCTGAATGTCAATCAAAAAGAATTTCCTCCTCAGCTTGTCAATCCAGTTTCCATGAGCATCCTGACCGGCAAGGAATATGACATCCGTCTCGAACTGACCGAACTATGCGAGTGCGTGAGAAGGAGGCTTCTTGACTTGGGCTCACCAGACTGCTTCAACGAATATGTCGGAAAACTCTTCCGCCGTGATGTTTTTTATGAATATGTAATCTGCTCCACAGGAGTTACTGTGAAGGCTAAAATCATCGGAGTCACGGATTATGGGCTGCTTGTTCTTGAAACGGAAAAAGGCGAACGTATGGAGTTCGCCTTTAAGGAAATAAGCTATGTGATCTAACGAAGCTCATCAATGGCTTCGGCGGGATTCTCCGCTTTGAACACGGAACTGCCTGCCACCAGCATCGTGGCTCCGGCGGCGGCCAGGGTTCTGGCGTTGCCGGCTGACACTCCCCCGTCAACTTCTATGTCCTTGACAGCCCCGCGTCTTTCCATTTCGGCTCTGAGGGTTTTGACTCTGTCGATTGATTCCTCGATGAATTTCTGTCCGCCGAATCCGGCGAAGACTGACATGACCAAGAAGAAATCCACTTCCTCGATGTAAGGGAACAACCTTTCCACAGGCACGTCGGGGTTGATGGCCAGCCCAGCCTTGGCGCCGCAGGATTTGATCAGCGCGATGATGTCACTTGGATTCTTACCGGCCTGATCGGTGGCCTCAAGGTGGAAGCTGATCAGGCTTGCGCCGCATTTCGCGAATCTTTCGATATACTTGTCCGGGTTTACAATCATCAGATGGACGTCCATCGGCACTGTGACAACTTTGGCTATCGCTTCCATGACAGGGAAGCCGAAAGAGATGTTAGGGACAAGGCTGCCGTCCATCACGTCGATGTGGATGAGATCGGCGTTGTCGTTGACCATCCTGATGTCCGGCTCAAGATTCAGAAAATTGCCGGAAAGTATTGAAGGTGCTACCTTTACCATAATTATTTAAAATTAGTGACGACATCGACAAGATGCTCTGTGAACTTCTCAAGCGATGACAGTTCTAGCTTCTCTCCCGGCGCGTGGACTCCACGCAAGGTCGGGCCGAACGAGATCATGTCCAGATCCCCGAACTTCTCACCGAATAGTCCGCACTCAAGCCCGGCGTGGATAGCCTTGACCTCCGGTTCGTGTCCGAACAGCTTCTTGTACGAATCCACGCACACGCGGAGTATGTGGGAATCAAGATTCGGCTTCCATCCAGGATATTCAGAAAGATGTGACACCTTCGCTCCTGCGAGCAGGAAATTCGCCTCCACCTTGGCGGCCATCATCTTCCTGGCGGAACCCGTCGAGCTGCGCTGGCTTGTGATGACCTCAATCTTTCCTTGCCTGTTCATTCTCACGGCGGCCAGATTGGTGGAGGTCTCAACGAGTCCCGTAATGTCCTGGCTCATGGCCTCTACCCCATGCGGGCATGCGAAAAGCGACATGATCAGCTTGCCGGCCACATCGCTCTGGACTGGCTTCTCTGTGCATCTGTACGTCTCGCCAATGAAAGTCATCCCAGAGTCCGTTTTGAAATATTCATTTTTCACATCCTCGCCGAACGCGGTGAACCTTGCGATTGTGGCGTCCGTGTCAGGGACAGTGATGATTGCCTCGCATTCCCTTGCGATGGCATTCGGCTTGTTGCCGCCTTTAAGCATCACAAGCTGAAGTCCATGGGCCATCTCTGAATATAGGAAGCGCGCCATCTGCTGCACCGTGTTCGCGCGACCTTTGTTGATGTCATCGCCGCTATGGCCGCCGAGAGCCCCGCCGATTTCCAATCTGACAGGCTTGCAGCCTTTCTTAAGGTCCTCTTGGGCATAACTGAACACAGCTGTGGTGTCAAGACCTCCGGCACATCCGATGAACATCTGCCCCTCATCCTCTGAATCAAGGTTGATCAAGGTCCTGCCGGTGAAGAATCCCGGTTCCATTCCGAACGCTCCGTCCATGCCGGTCTCTTCCGAAATCGTGAACACGCATTCGATCCTGCCCATTGGAAGGTCGCTGTCAAGGAGCGCAAGCATTGCCGCCACACCGATGCCATCATCAGCACCGAGAGTCGTGTCTTTGGCTATCATCCAGCCATCCTCGATGACATATTCAATAGGATCTTTGAGAAAATCATGCTGAACGCCGCTCCTTTTCTCGCAGACCATGTCCTGATGGCCTTGAAGGACCAGGGTAGGCACATTCTCCTTGCCTTTGCTGGCTTCCTTGACTATGCAGACATTGTTTGTCCTGTCCGTTTTACATTCAAGATGCCTCTCCTCGGCGAAGCGCTGAAGAAAGGCAGTCATTGGCTCTTCATGTCCGGACTCCCTTGGAATCCGTGTGATTTCCTTGAAGATTGATAGTACTTTTTCTGAATTCATTTGACACCTGTTTTATCTGGCCGCAGGCACAAGCATCCTCTCGATGTCGGTCACGTACTGTTTGAAGGTCTTGTCAGTTGCAATGAGATCCGACACCGTGGTGCAGGCGTGAAGCACGGTGGCGTGGTCCTTCCCTCCAAGTTCCATACCAATAGTCGACAGTGAGCATCCGCCTATGTGGTTGCGGCTCATGAACATGGCAATCTGCCTGGCCTGGACGATCTGTCTTTTCCTCGATTTGGAAAGAAGGGTCTCACGTGTGATGTTGAAATATTCACAGACAACCTCCTGAACCTTGTCGATGGAGATTTCGTTCTGATCCTCGCTGACGATATTGCTTGTAACCTGCTCGGCTAACTCTTTCGTGACTTCCTCGTGGCAGAGCGTCGCGTTGGCTATCAAGGAGATGAGTGCCCCCTCAAGCTCCCTGAAGTTGGATCTGACCTTGTTGGCGAGGAGTTCCAGGACATCGTCTCCGACGCAGACTCCTTCCCTTGCGCATCTCACCTTCAGCATGGCCAGCCTTGTGTTGTGGTCCGGCTTGGACAACTCGATGGAAAGTCCCCATTTGAAGCGTGAGAGAAGCCTTTCCTCAAAGTTCATCAAATCCACAGGGGCGCGGTCTGATGTGAACACCAACTGCTTGCCTGACTGATGCAGATGATTGAATATGTTGAAGAAGGCGTTCTGCGATGCCGGGCCGATAAGCTCCTGGATGTCATCCATGATGAGGACGTCGATCCTCATGTAGAAGGCCATGAAGTCTGTCAGTTTGTTTTGGACGTTCACCGCATTGACGTACTGCGTCCTGAATTCGTTGCCTGTCACGTAGAGCACGACAAGATCAGGGAATGCCTCGTGGATCGCTATTCCGATCGCCTGCGCAAGATGAGTCTTGCCAAGACCCGGACCGCCGAATATGAACAAAGGGTTGAAAGGGGTCTTGCCTGGCTTGTCAGAGATGCTTATGCCGGCGTTGTAGCCCATCTTGTTGCACTCACCCTTTACCAGATTGTCGAAGCAGTAGACAGGATTGAGCCTGGGATTGATCTTCAGTTTCTGGATTCCAGGAAAGACGAACGGGCTGGGATTGCCGGATGGCTGGAAAGTGTTGATTGTAACCGGCTTGTTCTCCGGCACATTCCCGTGCGCCGCGGTGAACACCATCGCGCGCTCTTTCTGGACAGGATGAATCTTGTACAGCAGCCTGGCGTCCTGGCCGATGACCCTTCTAAGTGTCATCTTGATTATAGGAAGAAAGGCATCCTCCAGGTAACTTCTGAAGAAGTCTGTCGGCACTTCGACAGTAAGTGTCGATCCCTCAAGGGAAACTGGAACGATGGTTTTGAACCAGACTTCGAACTGCTTAGGTTCGACGTTCTTTTCGAATATCCGTAAACATTCGTTCCAGACAGAGATATGTCTTTCCAATTCAGCCATTTCTTTAAATGAATTAATTTGAAAACGAGAAATTGATCCCCTCATTTTTTCGTTGTGCAAAATTGGGGGAAAATTAATTCATAAAAAAACTGTTTTTGTATTGTTTTTGATTTTTATTTTCCTTATATGACCGAATGTATGAGAGGAATTGATTTATGTATCGTTATGAGAATCAATATTTTACTGTGGTAAAATTTTCTAACTATCCAAAAATCATACGAGTTATAATTTTGAATATTTCAAAATAAATTCCAGTGTTAGTTTAAGTCTGTGAATATTAGGAAATAGCCCGTTATCGTATCCTCACGGCAACCCCATTCTCCACTTTTACCATAAATGAATCCTTGAAATCCTTCCTGATTCCGCTGTTGCTCTTCCGGGCCGAGCCAAGATCTTCCGAAACGCCTACGATGTATTTGAAAAGCCTGCCGGTCCGCAGCCTTATCACCTCATAGCCTTTGAAGAAAGGATCGCCCGCATCCATGGATTTGGACGACACGAGAACCTGTGTGCCATATAAAATGGTATTTGATTTATTTACAGGAGATGCGGTGGTGCTATCTGTAGCGATTGTTTCTGTCTTGCCGTCATCCCGTGTTGTTTCACCTTTTTCCTCCCGCGCGGCTTTTGCAGCATCCGTACCGTCATATTCCTTCTTGTACTTTTTGAACGCGTCGTAGATGTCGGAGGCTATCCTTTCCCTGCCTTTTTCCGTGATAAGGGCCTCGCGATCGGTCGTGTTTGACATGAACCCGCATTCTATGAGCACCGCCGGCATGGCGGTTCTCCACAGCACGTAGAAAGGATCCTGGGATATTCCCCGGCTGTGCAGGATAGCGCCCCCTTTCATCTCATGGTCAACCTTTTGGGCGAACTTGAAACTCTGCTCCAGATATGCGTTCTGCATCAGGTTCATGAATATGTAGGATTCTGGATCGTTTGGGTCAAAGCCTTCGTAGCGGGTCGTGTAGTCATCCTCAAGTTTGATCACGGAGTTTTCCCTTCTTACAACATCCATGTTGCTGGCGTAGAGATCCTTGTTCTTGCTGGTGTACTGACCCAGAATGTGGACGGAATATCCGTTCGGCCCGTTCCGTCTGCCCTCCACGGAATTTATGTGGATTGAGATGAAAAGATTGGCGTTGTTGCGGTTGGCGATGTCCGCCCTGCCTTGAAGGGTCACGAAAGAATCGTTAGTGCGGGTCTGGATGACCTTGACATCAGGGTAACCTGCACGGATCTTGCCAGCGAGTCTTGCCGCGATGTCCAGCACAACTGTCTTCTCCATGGTTTTCCCGCTTGGGCTGACGCATCCGGCGTCCTTGCCTCCGTGTCCGGGGTCGATCACCACTGTAGAGAGTTTGATTGCGGGGGTCGGATCCTGCGCGAATGCGGTGAATCCGGCCAGAGAAAGGGAAACGGCCGATAATACGGCAAGAATATTGCGATGTATATCCAAAATTTTGTAGTATATTTGTCTTTTGCAAATTTAGAAAATAATTGCAATTCAAGAAGCATTCATATAATATTATCCTCATCGCGGGGCTTGTGGCGCTGACGGGGCTGACTATGTTCGGACAGGATGTGAGGAGGGACCGGAACCTGAGAAAGGCTGCCGGGACTGAAGTTGTGCCTGACTCCACCAGACCGGTCGTCCGGAATTTCGTATCCCAACCGATTGATTCCGTGTCTCCGATTCAGGACTCCCTTGCCAGAAGACGCGACTCCCTAAGGGTGGCGGATTCGACTTTCAGGGCGGACTCCATTGCCTTGTTGGACAAGAGTTCCCTGTCCCGCCCGGCGTTTTCGGGAGCCAAGGATTCCATAAGGCAGGATTTTTCGAACGGACAGCGCAAGATGTACTACTGGGGCGATGTGGAGGTCTCCTATGATAACATCAAGCTCAAGGCCGACTACATGGAATATGACATGTCCACCGGAACGGTCTTCGCGAGAGGCACCTACGACAGCCTGTCTAAGGAGTGGAAGGGACAGCCGGAGATGACTCAGGGAGGGCAGACTTTCAACATGGAGGAGGTCCGGTACAATTTCAACACCCGCAAGGCCAGGATCACGAACATGATCACGAAGGAGGATGACGGGATTCTTCATGGAAAGAACATCAAGATGATGCCGGACAAGTCCATCAACATCACCAAAGGCAAATACACTGTCTGCGATCTCGAGCATCCCCACTACTATCTCAAATTGTCCACTGCCAAGGTCGTGACCAAGCCGTCACAAAAGACTGTGTTCGGACCGGCACACATCGTGGTGGAGGACGTCGACCTTCCGATCGGTATACCTTTCGGTTTCATTCCCAAGCGTCCGGACAGGGCCACCGGTCTTCTTATGCCGTCTTTCGGGGAGGAGAACGCCCGTGGTTTCTACTTGAGGGACGCCGGAATGTACTTTGTGCTGGGTGACTATTTCGACATGTCGCTGACCGGTGACTATTACACCTTGGGGTCCTGGGCCGCCAATCTGAACTCCCGGTACATGGTGAAGTACAAGTTCAGCGGCAATCTGGCCGTCAACTATTCCGTCGACCAGACAGGAGAGAAAGGGAGCACGGACTTTTTCCAAAGCAAAAACTTCGGAGTAAGATGGTCACACTCCCAGGATTCCAAGGCTCATCCAGGGACGTCGTTCTCCGCGTCGGTCAACTTCTCCAGCCCTTCTAACAGCCGGTACAACTCGCACTCCGTGTCTGAAGCCCTTCAGAACCAGATATCGTCCTCGGTGTCATATTCAAAGAACTGGAACGGCAAGTTCAACCTTTCGGTCAATGCCCTGCACAGCCAGAACTCGAGGGACAGCTCATATTCATTCACCCTGCCTAACGTGACATTTTCCGTGTCGACTTTCTATCCGTTCAAGATCAAGAACAGGGTCGGAAAGGAGCGGTTCTACGAGAAGTTCGCGCTTGGCTACAACACTTCCCTTCAGAACAAGATTAATTTCAAGGCTTCCGAGTTCGGGGAACCGGGATTCATGGACAAGTTCCAGAATGGAATGGCTCATAACTTCTCCATCAAACTTCCTGACTTCACGTTGTTCAAATACTTGAATGTGGCTCCTAACGTCAGCTATGGCATGAACTGGTTCTTCAGGAAGAGCGAGGCCTACTTCGACCCGGAGACCAACAGCGTGAAGACCGAGATGGGCAAGCAGTTCGGGACTTTCGGGGCGACCCACAATTATTCCGGCTCCGTTTCGATGAGCACCCGTCTCTACGGAATGTATAATTTTGGAAAGTTCCACAAGGTTCAGGCATTGAGGCATGTCATTTCTCCAAGTGTCAGCATGAGCTTCAGTCCGGAGAAAGGCAAGGCGTTCAACGGGTGGCGCACGCTAAACTATATCGACACGCTCGGTGTGCAGAAGTCCTACGACTACAACATCTATCAGGGGCAGATTAATTCCGCTCCGGGAAAGGGCAGATCCGCCACAATGAGCATTTCGATCGGGAATAATCTGGAGGCGAAGGTGCGTGACATGAGCGACACGACCGGCAAGGGCTCCAAGAAAGTCAAGATCCTGGATCAGCTCAACATTTCCACCGGCTACAATTTCCTTGCGGATTCATTGAAGATGAACAATGTGGGAATCTCCATGTCCACATCGATCTTCGGCAAGCTCGGAATCAACGGCAACATGAACTTTGATCCGTACGCGATCAACGAGAGAGGACAAAGGGTCAACAAGTACAACATCGTTGAGAACGGCGTGCCTCTGAGGCTCACAAATGTGAGCGGATCACTGTCATATTCATTGTCAGGAAAAGGTACTGTCAAGGGTAACGATGGCTCTAATTCCTCCGGCGGGGAGGGCGGCTCAGGCAATGCGGCCGACTATTATCGAAGAATATACTACCATCCGTTGACAGGTGAGTATATTCCAGGAGGATGGTTGTATTACACCAATCCTAACGTGCCGTGGAGCGTCAATTTCAATTATAACTTCTCGATGAACCGCTCGTATTCCTATGCGAACAATCTGTTGAGCAAGAAGGACAACATCACTCAGACCCTTGGTGTTCAGGGTAACGTCCAGTTGACCCCAAAGATGTCAATCCAAGCGCAGTCTGGATGGGATTTCACGGCAATGAAGATGACCACCACGCAGTTTTCCTTCCGGTATGACCTTCACTGCTTCAACATTTCCGTCTCTTGGGTGCCGTCCGGTATGTATCAGTCATATTCATTCCTGATTTCCGCGAATGCGGCGGCTCTGGCTGACCTGCTTAGGTTCAAGAAAAGTACCAGTTATTGGGACAAATAGTTTGGATATTTATTATAAATGTCTTATATTTGCGTGCTGACTATTTTAGGCAGAAGCCTGAGGGCTGATAATCCAAGATAATATTTTTTCTGAAATCAAGTCCGGTATTGTAACTCCGGAATCGCTTAAGTTTATGCCTTATAATTTATTTGAACTCACTCAGATGAGCAGAGAGCAACTTGAAAAAGTGGCTCAGGAGCACCAGATTAAGAACATCAAAAAATTCACGGATGAGAATCTTTCATTCGCGATATTGGACGCCCAGGCCGCCGCGGCCTCTCTCCAGCCGATAGAAAAACCGAAAGCAAAGCGTGGCAGACCGCGTAAGAATCCGCTTCCGGAGCAGGCCAAACCACAGGAGTCCAAACCTGCGGTGGCGAACAACGACAATAAGAAGTCCAAGGATGAACCGGAGTCAAAGAACGAGCCAAGGAACAGGAAGGCTGACGAGCCAAAGGTTGATCAGCAGGCACCGGTCCAAACGCAAGACGCTAAACCGGCTCCTAAGAAAAGAGGACGCAAGCCTAAGTCCGCATCTGTTCAGCCTCAGGCCGTGGCTACCGTACCGGTCTCAGACAACAAGCCGGAAACGGACGCTGAAAAAAACGTGGGCCCGGAAGAGGTCTTACCGGTTGCGGACACTCCGCAGTCTCAGCCTGACAAACCTGTCAATGGCAAGGAGTTCATTCATGCTCTGTTTGATGATCTGAAAGATGATCCGGCAGCCCACGTCGACATGAGCCGCAGGAAGCAGAAGAACAAGTTTCAGGGGCAGAACGGTCAGAATCCTAATCAGCAGAAACCTCAGAATTTCCAGAACCCTAACCAAAGGCCGAAGGCGCCGGAAATCGAGTTTGACGGCACCGTCGAGGCTACAGGTGTGCTTGAGATCATGCCGGACGGATATGGATTCCTTCGTTCCTCCGACTACAACTATCTGAATTCTCCTGATGACATTTATGTCAGCCAGAGCCAGATAAAGAACAATGCCCTGAAGTCCGGGGACACGGTCACCGGTGAGATTCGTCCTCCGAAGGAAGGCGACAAGTATTTCCCTCTTGTCAAGATCAACTACATCAACGGCAGGACTCCTGACTACATTCGTGACAGGGTTCCGTTTGATTTCCTTACTCCTTTGTTCCCGAACGAGAAGTTCAACCTTCTCGGGCATGGACATCAGAGCGATCCATCCTGCCGTATCGTGGACATGTTCACCCCTATCGGAAAGGGCCAGCGCGGCCTTATCGTCTCTCAGCCGAAGACTGGTAAGACAATGCTGCTTAAGTCAATAGCAAATGCCATAGCTGACAATCATCCGGAGGTTTACGAGATAGTCCTTCTCATTGACGAGCGTCCGGAAGAGGTCACCGACATGAGCCGCAGCGTGAAGGCCGAGGTTGTGGCCTCTACATTCGATGAGCCGGCGGAAAGGCATGTGAAAGTCGCCAATATGGTTTTGGAGAAGGCCCGCAGACTCGTTGAATGCGGTCACGATGTTGTGATCCTGCTTGATTCGATCACCCGTCTCGCACGTGCGTACAATACTGTTCAGCCTGCTTCGGGAAAAGTTTTGACCGGTGGTGTGGATGCCAACGCCCTTCAGAAGCCTAAGCGTTTCTTCGGCGCCGCGCGTAACATCGAGGGTGGCGGTTCGCTGACAATACTTGCCACGGCGTTGACAGAGACCGGCTCCAAGATGGACGAGGTGATCTTCGAGGAGTTCAAGGGTACCGGCAATATGGAACTCCAGCTTGACAGAACCCTTGCCAACAGGCGTATCTTCCCTGCTGTCAATGTGGTACTGTCCAGCACCAGACGTGATGATCTTCTCTACAGCCGAGAGGCCGCCAACAGGATCTGGATTCTGCGCAAGCTTCTTGCCGACATGAATCCGACAGAGGCGATGAACTTCATGCTTCAGCTCATGGACGAGTACAAGACCAATGACATGCTCCTTGACAACATGAACAAGGTCACCCCTCGTGACGCCAAGTACTACGACACTTTCTAATTGACTTTAGGAATATACAAACAAAGGCGATTGAATATTTTCAGTCGCCTTTAATATTTGGTCGCTGAGCCTGTCGAAGTGACTCTTGTTAATTCCTGTTAGTTTCGGTCACTTCGACAGGCTCAGTGACCGGTGAGGAGAATCAATACTGATCCCAGGACTTGATCTGGATGTCGTTGATGCTGGTGGAACAGAAGGCACGGATGAATGCGGTGGCGAGGCGGGCGTTGGTGAAGAGGGTGACGTTGAAGTCAATGGCCGCTCTTCTGATTTGGTAACCGTTGGACAACTCAAGTTCTGAGAAGTTCTTAGGGATGTTAATCACCATGTCAACTTCCTTGTTCTGAATCATATCCAGCGCCGGCTTGAACCTCCCCTTGAAGTTAGGGTTCTCACATTCGCTTGGCCAGAGCACCTTGGTCGCAGGAACGCTGTTCTCGACAAGGTACTTGTACGTGCCGCCGGTGGCGTAAAGCTCATAGCCATTATCGACGAGAAGCCTGCATGCGTTCAACATGTCCGCCTTCTGAAGCGGATCACCGGTTGAAAGAAGTATCCTTTTTTCTGGAATCCTCTGCCCTACGGAAAGAACGGATTTCAGAAGGGCCTCGTTAAGGTCATCGCCCAGACAGCCGACCTCACCGGTCGAAGACATGTCCACACCCAGCATAGGGTCTGCCTCCTCAAGCCTTGCAAACGAGAACTGCGAGGACTTCACACCGACATAGTCCAGGTCAAAGGCACTCTTCTGCGGAGCGGCAGGATGAAGGCCGAGCATGACCTTGGTGGCAAGCTCGATGAAATCAATCTTAAGCACCTTGGACACAAACGGGAAACTTCTGGAAGCTCTCAGGTTACACTCAATGACTTTTATGGCGTTCTCTTTGGCAAGGAACTGAATGTTGAACGGACCTGAGATGCTGAGCGCTCCGGCGATCGCGCGCGCGATTTTCTTGATCCTGCGCACGGTTTCGACATACAGTTTCTGCGGAGGGAACTGAATCGTGGCGTCACCGGAATGGACTCCGGCATATTCAATGTGCTCCGAGATCGCATAAGCGAGGATTTCACCGTTGTCGGCGACAGCGTCGAACTCGATCTCCTTGCTTCTCATGTAGAATTTGCTTATAACGACCGGGTGTTCCTGAGAGACTTCCGCGGCGAGACTGAGGAAATGCCTAAGTTTCTCCTCGTCGTGGCAGACGTTCATCGCCGCGCCGGAAAGTACGTAAGATGGCCTGACGAGAACAGGGAATCCAACTTTCTTGATGAAGTTGTCCACTTCGTCAACAGTGGTGAGCTCGCTCCATTCCGGCTGGTCAACCCCAAGGCTGTCCACAATGCTGGAAAACTTGTGACGGTCCTCGGCCTTGTCGATGTCCTCGGCGGCTGTTCCAAGGATAGGAACATTATGCTTGTGGAGTTTGAGGGCGAGATTGTTCGGAATCTGACCTCCTACAGAAACGACAACGCCGTGCGGATGCTCAAGGTCTATGATGTCCATCACCCTCTCGAATGTGAGCTCATCGAAATAGAGTCGGTCACACATATCGTAGTCTGTGGAGACTGTCTCCGGATTATAGTTGATCAGCACTCCCCTATACCCCTGTTTCTGGATTGTCTGGAGGCAGGTCACCGAGCACCAGTCAAACTCTACCGATGAACCGATCCTGTAGGCTCCAGAGCCGAGAACAATCACGGATTTGCCGTCGTTCTCATATTCAATGTCACTCTTGGTGCCGTTATAGGTCAGGTAGAGGTAGTTCGTCTGCGCCGGGAACTCGGCAGCAAGGGTGTCTATCTGCTTGACAACCGGGACGATTCCGAGAGATTTCCTGTACTCACGAACCATGTCCATATTGGCGGTGACAGCACCGGTGTCCTTCCATACGGCTCTCTGGATCTGGAAATCAGAGAAGCCTTCTTGCTTGGCGAGGCGCAGAAGTTCGGTCGGCATATCCTCAAGTTTGTCGTACGAGTTCATGTCCTCGTAGGTCTTGACGATGTTCTCCAGTTTGTTCAGGAACCACTTGTCAATCTTGGTCAGATCGTGGATCTGATCGACCGTGTAGCCGGCTCGCATTGCCTTGGAAATTACGAATATGCGCTTGTCGGTAGGCTCGCGGAGGGCTTCGTCCACATCTGCGACATGGAATTCCTTGTTGCCCACGAATCCGTGAGCGCCCTGGCCGATCATTCGAAGACCTTTCTGGATGGCTTCCTCAAAGCTGCGGCCGATGGCCATCACCTCACCGACGGACTTCATCGAAGATCCGATCTTGCGGGAGACTCCGTGGAATTTGCTGAGGTCCCAGCGAGGAATCTTGCAGACTATGTAGTCAAGGGCAGGCTCGAAGAATGCCGGGGTTGTCTTGGTAACTGAGTTCTTCAGGTCGAACAGGCCGTAGCCAAGTCCAAGCTTGGCGGCTACGAAAGCAAGTGGATAGCCTGTGGCCTTTGAGGCGAGGGCTGAAGAACGGCTAAGACGCGCGTTGACTTCGATGACACGGTAGTCCATGGCATCTGGGTCGTAGGCGTACTGGACGTTGCACTCGCCCACTATTCCGATGTGGCGGACAATCTTGATTGAGAGTTCGCGCAAGAAATAGTAATCGTTGTTGGACAGGGTCTGCGACGGAGCCACCACGATGCTCTCTCCGGTGTGGATTCCGAGCGGATCGAAGTTTTCCATGTTGCAGACTGTGATACAGTTGTCATAGCGGTCGCGCACAACTTCATATTCAATTTCCTTCCATCCCTTAAGGGACTTTTCCACAAGCACCTGCGGAGAGAATGAAAATGCTTTTTCGCAGAGTTCGTCAAGCTGCTCGTCGTTGTCGCAGAAGCCGGAACCGAGTCCGCCGAGGGCGTAAGCGGCACGTACGATGAGCGGGAAACCGAGCTCGTGTGCGGCCTTCCTGGCCTCCTCTATGCTAGATGCCGGATGGGACTTGATGGTCTTCACTCCAATCTCGTCGAGTTTCTTGATGAAGAGGTCACGATCCTCTGTGTCCATGATCGCCTGGACAGGGGTGCCAAGCACTTGCACATTGTACTTGTCCAGAATGCCCTTCTCATACAGTTCAACACCGCAGTTTAGGGCGGTTTGACCACCGAACGAGAGGAGAATGCCTTGTGGTTGCTCTTTGGCGATGACTTTTTCGACGAAGAACGGGGTGACAGGCAAGAAGTAAATCTTGTCGGCCACACCTTCCGAGGTCTGCACGGTGGCGATGTTCGGGTTGA
>DJRG01000018.1 GCA_002438845.1 Bacteroidales bacterium UBA6366 | reverse complement strand
ATCACGATGCCCGTAAAAATCAGCGGCACTGAATATGATCTGCTGCTGGAAGTTGACACCGGATCGGACAGGGTTATCGACCTTAACACCCCATTCGTAAACAGTCACAATCTGCTCGACACCCAAAAGCCATTCGCCATCTCACATATTTCCAGTTCAGATGAAGGAAGCGGAGAACTTAGAAATGTCTTTTTCGATGAGGTCACTGTCGGGCCATACATATTACCGAAAGTCACCGGTGCGTTTTCCACATTGACGGAAGGAATGCAGAGCAAGAGCGGCATCGACGGCACGATTGGAAACAATTTCCTGAAACGCTTCAACATGGTCATCGATTTCAAGGCCAAAAAGCTGTATCTCCAGCCAAACAACTACTTTTGGACACCGTTTTATGACTTCCTCGTGGAATAGCCGCCAAGACACCGCACATACGAAGCTGCTCCCAGCAACCTCTCCTCCCTCCATTCCGTGCGCCAAACAGCATCTTATACTCACGAATTGTTGAAAATGAAAGTCTTGTGCGCAAACCAGCCAGTTCTACGTACGAAAGAATCCAAAAGCCGAATGCAAGCATAGTAGTGATTAATACAGGAAACCGAACATCCAAAGCGGGATTCGCGCCCCGGAGCAAAAAATAAAATATAAGGGGCATGCCAAGATCAGTAACGCCGCATAGTCATTCCGCCAGAATGAGAGCCTTGTCGGCGGTGAGCTGGGTCTGGAGGGCATCGATGGAGTCGAAGCGGCGCTCGTCACGGATTTTGTGGTGGAAGGTGACTTTTAGATCAAGGCCGTAGATGTCCTCATCAAAGTCAAAAATGTTGGTCTCGATTGTACGCTGGCCACCGGAGCGAACGGTCGGGCGGACACCGATGTTGCACATTCCCTTGAACTTACGGCCAAGGGTCTCGGCCTCAACGGAATAGACACCGTTGCCGGGGACCAGTTTCAAAGGCTCGTAGAGCTGGATGTTAGCTGTCGGGAAACCTATTGTGCGACCAAGGCGGTTACCGGCCACGACAACTCCCAGCAAGGAATATTCATAGCCAAGCATCGCGGCTGCGGTCTCCATCTCCCCGGTGGCGACAGCCTCACGGATCTTCGTGGAGCTGACCGTGACACCGGAAGGAGAGGTGACGCTGCCCAGACGGACTACATCAAGTCCCTCACCCTCAGCGATTCTCTCGATGGATTCCGGAGTCTGCGGATCACAGCCCATCCGGTTGTCGTAGCCAATCAGAACGGCCTTCGCACCGAAACGAAGGATGAGGACATCACGGAAATATTCCTGAGTGGTCAACCGGCTGAACTCTTTGGTGAAAGGCAGCACCTCAACATGATCGACACCGAGCCCTTTCAGCAACGCCTTCTTCTCATCCAGAGATGTGAGAAGCCGAAGGTTGCGGGCATCGTCTTGAAGCACGTTGCGCGGATGCGGCCAGAAAGTGACGACCATGCTCTGGTCGCCCCTCTCCCTGGCAGCGTTCACAAGCCGCTCAATCACAAAACGGTGCCCGATGTGGACACCGTCAAAGAATCCGGTCGCTATAACCATTTCACTAGTTCAAAATCCTGTCTGTGAGGCAACAAAGGGTTCTTGGCGTACATCCTGACCGCCACCTGGTACATACCTGTCCTGTCAGGAAGAATGGACGCGCGGTATTTGGCGACTCCGTCATTGAACTCAACCACATCGTAGTCACACTTTTCTTGAATATGCAGCTGATGCTTGACGTCCGTTGTGGCGAACAGCATCTCCACACCGATGTCCTCCGGAGAAAGATCGCCAAGATTCAGCACAACCTCAGAAGTCAAGGCATTTGACTCGGAAAGACTGTACGAAGGATCCGGCTGCGTCTGTGAGATGACCTCAACGTTCTGCCACTCGCGACGGGCTTTCTTCTTCCAGGCGGAAATCTCACGCGCCATCTTGTAGTCGTCAGCATCCATCTTTCCTGAGCGCTCAGACTGAGGATTGTAGTACTGATCACAATAGTCAGTCAGCATTCTGTTGGTAGTGAAGTTATTGGCCACCTGAGCTATCGTGTTCTTGATGTAACCTACCCAAGTAGGAGACAGGCCGAGAGCCTTGTCCACATCGTAGTAGGCAGGAGCGATCTCGTTCTCGATCGTGGTGTAGATCGTGGCGGCGTCAAGCTCGTTCTGGTAGTTCTGGTCATCGTAGGTGCGCTCCAGAGGAAGAGCCCAGCCGGCACCCGGCTTGTAGCCCTCGACCCACCAGCCGTCAAGCACGGAGAAGTGCATCACTCCGTTCATGGAAGCCTTCTCACCGGATGTTCCGGAAGCCTCAAGAGGCCTTGTAGGGTTGTTCATCCACACATCAACACCCTGAACGAGCCTCTTCGCGAGAGAAATGTCATAGCCAGGGATGAAGACGATCTTTCCGACGAAGCGATCCTGCTTGGAGATCTCTATGATCCTCTTGATGAGGTCCTGACCGGCCTTGTCGGCAGGGTGAGCCTTGCCGGCGAACAGGAACTGAACAGGATGCTTCGGATCGTTGACGATGGCATCGAGCCTGTCAAGATCAGTAAAGAGAAGAGTTCCTCTCTTGTAGGTCGCGAAACGGCGGGCGAAACCGATTGTCAGCACATCATCACGAAGGTTCTCCTTGATCG
Organism: Bacteroidales bacterium UBA6366; assembly: GCA_002438845.1. Classification (GTDB taxonomy): domain Bacteria; phylum Bacteroidota; class Bacteroidia; order Bacteroidales; family UBA932; genus Cryptobacteroides. Next base: position 9,931 of record DJRG01000018.1, on the reverse strand, counting down.
CCACAATCTGGCTCGGAGAGTAATGATTGCACTGGGCAGGATCGGAGATGCGCTCCTTCACTATGTCGATGAGCCTCTTCTTGAGGGTCTTTCTGGTCTCCCAGATCTCGGAGTCCGCGACTTTGTAGATGCCCTCGAAGCAAGACTTGTCGTAGTGATGGGTGGCGAACTCAGGTCCGAACACACGGGCATGGATCTTCTTCCATTCCGCAGCGGCCCAAGTCGGATAGTGCACACCGTTGGTCACATAGCTGATAAACAGCTCCTCCGGCAGATAGCCAGGGTACATCTTGCTGAATATGTCCTTGCTCACCTTGCCGTGAAGCATCGAGACTCCATTGACGTTCTGCGAGAGGTTGGCGGCAAGAATACTCATGGAGAACTCCTCGTTCACATCACTTCCGTTTACCTTGCCAAGTCCCATCATGGTCTCCCAATCAACCTTCAGGCGTTGAGGGTAGTGGCCGATATATTTCCTTAACAACCCCTCATCGAAAGCGTCGTGGCCTGCCGGCACAGGGGTGTGGGTGGTGAAGAGCGAAGAAGCCCTCACGACCTCAAGCGCCTCGCCGAAGTCAAGATTGTCATTTTGAATATATTCACGAAGCCTCTCCAGTCCGGTGAAAGCGGCGTGACCTTCGTTGCAATGGTAGATCTGCGGATTGATTCCGAGATTTCTGAGGGCCCTGATGCCACCGACACCCAGAAGGAGTTCCTGCTTCAGACGGTTCTCCCAATCGCCTCCGTAGAGGTGATAGGTCACCTGACGATCCTCAGGAGAGTTCGCCTCATAATCTGTGTCAAGCAGATAGAGGTCTGTACGTCCTACGGCCACCTTCCAGAGGCGGGCTGTGATTGTACGTCCAGGGAAGGCGACGCTCGTGGTCATCCAGTTACCCTCGGCATCCATGACTGGCTCGGCCGGAATCTTAGTGAAGTCCTGCGCATCGTAACGGGCCACCTGCTCGCCCTGACCAGTGATGATCTGGGTGAAGTAACCGTAACGGTAAAGCAATCCGACTGCCACAAGATTGACATTCATGTCACTGGTCTCCTTCAGATAGTCACCGGCCAGAAGTCCGAGACCTCCGGAATAGATCTTCAGCGATGTATCAAGACCATACTCCATGCAGAAATAAGCGATGGATGGATCCTTGCGCTCGGCCTTGAGAGCCATGTAGGCGTTGAACTCGTCCATCACGGACTTGAGTTCCCCAAGGAAAGCATCGTCCTTGGCCAGAGCCTTGAACCTCTTGAGACTCACAGCGTCAAGCAGGGCCATAGGGTTGTGGCAGGTGTTGTGCCAGATGACCGGGTCGATCGATTTGAAAAGGGATTTCGCTGACTCGTTCCAGCACCACCAAAGGTTCTTGGAAAGTGTCTCAAGCCCAGAGAGAGCGGTCGGAAGGTGACGGGTCACCATCACGCTCTTCCAAGTAGGGTTGTTGATTTCTATCTTCTTGTATGCCATTGATTTTTCTTCATTAAGTTCATCCGGAAAAGCACCCTTGGCCTCAATCACTTTCTCTATGGCCTTTGAATATGCTTCCTTGTAATACTGTATCTGGTTTTCCCACAGGGCTATCGTGGAGACATCCTTTGCCGAAGCCATGTACGCCTTGCGGCCTTCGCTGTCGAGAGCGGCGATCTCCTTGATCCTCGCCACGACTCCGTCCACGACCTCGAAATAGTTCGAGTCATTCCTGTCAAGGACAGTGATGCCCGGATGTTCCTTGCCATAGTGCGACCTTACCCAAAGGCCGAAACCGGCCAGACTTGTGGTAAGTGACGGAATGCTGAACGCAAGGCTCTCCAGAGGAGTGTAGCCCCAAGGCTCGTAATATGACGGGAACAGAGTCAGGTCAAGCCCCACAAGCAAGTCGTAGTACTTCATGTTGAACACTCCGTCCGTCCCGTTCAGATAGGATGGGATGAAATAGACCTTCACACGGCTTCCCTTGGCGTTGGTGAAGCCCAACTCCTTGAAACGACGGGTGATGACGTCATATTCATTGTCCATCAGATAGTGGGAGACCTGTGTTGTGTAATCCGCCGAACCGGTGCCGGAGAGTTTTGCGACCAGATCTTTGTCGGCTCCGTTGTGACCGGAAGGAATCATTATGAATGCCTGGATGTCACGGCCTTGCGCCTCGGTGTCCTGAAGCTTCTTGAGTGCGTCGATGAACACGTCAATGCCTTTGTTGCGATACTCATAACGCCCCCCGATGCCTATAAGGATGGCATCCTTAGACACCTCCTCGCCCGACATCGCTGCGGCAACCTCTATCAACTTGGCACGCGCGGCGCGACGCTTCTCGTCATATTCCTCATCCGTGGCCGGAGTGAAACTGTTCTCGAATCCGTTAGGAGTCACGACATCCACCTTGCGCTGGAGGAACTGCTCGCACTCTTTCGCGGTGATCTCACTGACGGTTGTGAATATGTCAGCGTTCTGAGCCGATTTCTTCTCAAGCGAGTGGCGGGCTATCACATTGAACTGGCGGGCCTTCTGGTCTCCATCGTAGAGGTTCATCGAATCGTACAGAGGCAGGTTGTTGCCAGCGATGCAGCGGCCGACAACCGTGGCGTGGGTCGTGAACACGGTGGCGACAGGGAGCTGCTTATATTTAAGGTAAAGGAGTCCGGCTCCGGTCTGCCACTCGTGGAACTGGGCCACAACCTTGTCAGACGCACTCAGATTGAAGTTTCTGAAGCTCTCTATCACTTTTCCGGCGGCGTAGCCGAAAAGGAAATTCTCCTTGTAGTCCCAGTTTCCGGTGATGGAATCGACTTGGAAACGCTCCCAGTACTTTGACAGAATGTCATTCTGGCTTGTAAGGAACTGCTTGAAATCCACCAGAATGGCGATAGGATTTCCGGGAACGTTCCATTTGCCGATCCGCACTCTGATTCCCTCAGACGCGGCCTGGGCTTTCCATAGACTGTAAAGATGCGGATCCTCGATGAAATCCGGATTGCTTTCAGTGTCCATCCAGACATCAGGGCCGATCAGGATGTGGTGCTTGTGAAGCTGCTGCTTCAGGTAAAGTGATTTGGTGGCAATCACAGTGTAGATGCCGCCGACCTTGTTGCACACCTCCCAACTGACCTCAAACAAATAGTCTGGATTTGTCAGTTCGTTTGTCATTTATTATTTCTTTTTTACTTGTTTGGTTGTCTTTGTCTTCGGAGTCTTCTTCTTCACCGTTTCGGTCACTTCGACAGGCTCCGTGACCGAAACGGGCTTAGCAACCGGTTTAGATACCTTTCTGACAGCAGCCTTCTTTGCGGTCGCTGAGCTTGCCGAAGCGCTGTCCTTCACTTTCTTCCCCGAAGTGGTCATCGCGTCGTCAATCCTGATGATAAAGTCACTCAGTACGTTCATGTAGTTGATGAACGCCTCGTACGGTGTGTTGTAAGGATTGAAATAGCTGTGCACCTCACCGTCAGAGAAGAACTTGGTGCTCATATAATAAAGGTGGTCACTCTCCTGAAGATGACCGAAATCCTCCCAAAGGACCGGATCATTCAGGATAGCCAGCTTCTCGGCCTGTCCATAAAGCTTGTTGTAAGCATCCTGCTGGAGTTCATTTCCGAGCCAGGCGGTCACATCCCTCTCCTCGTCAGCCCACGAGATCGGATCCTGAACCTCGATCTCAGCGATAGGCTTAAGCTTCTTTGCGGCCAGGGTCGGAGTCGTGAACTCAAACGAGCCATCCTTCAAAAGAATCTCAGGAAGATACCTCATGAAATCGAATATTCCCGTACTCTCTTTCTGATGCTCTCCGAACGTCTCGTAGTCCATGAACAGGTTCACGATGTCTCCGTCGGCGGCCTTAAGCCAAGAAAGGTACTTCTCACCAGTCAGCGGCCAGTCCTTCCACCCTCTGTCGGAGAAACGGAAGGCGATGTCGTCGCTGAGAGAATAATTGCGAAGCAGCAGTTTCAGATGCTTCTGCTGGCTGTCAGTGTAGATGTAGTCCGGACTCTTCCATCCAAGAATATGCCTGGCGCCCTCAGCGAGCATAACCTTGAAGCCAAGGTCATAGACATCGCGGCCGATGGAGTCTGAATATATCAACTCAGTGTTCCTGAAAGCCGTAGGCTTCACTCCGAAATACCTCTCGATCGCTGCGGAGTGCTTCTCCACCTGATGCTTGAACTCTCCGAAATTGGCAAGCGAAGCAAGAGAGTGGTAATATGTCTCCCCGAGGAACTCCACACAGCCGGTCTTCGCCAACTCCCGGAAGCTGTCCAGCACATCCGGCGCGTATCTCTCGAACTGCTCCAGGGCGGAACCGGTGATCGAGAATGTCACCTTGAAGTCGCTTCCGTGCCGCTTGATAAGGTCCAGCAGGAGGTTGTTCATCGGAATATAGCATCGCTGCGCTATCCTGCGGAGGATTGTCCTGTCAGCGAAATCATCATAGTAGTGGGAATCCTTGCCGATGTCAAAGAATCGGTACTGTCTCAGTCTGGTAGGCTGATGAACCTGGAAATACAGGCAAATGCTCTTTTTCATAATATTCCCTTATTTTTTGTTAACCACTGATTCGTAAATATTCTTAAGTTTCGCCGTGGCGATGTTCCATTTCAGGCGGTTGACCTCCTCATAACCCTCTCTGGCGGCGAAATCGGCCAAAGCCGCATACTTCAGAAGAGCGTAGATGTCATCGGCCATCGCGTCGACATCCCAGAAATCCACCTTGAAGGCATATTTCAGAACCTCCGCGGCACCGGACTGGTTGGAGATGATGGCCGGCACATTGGAGCGCATGGCCTCAAGCGGAGATATTCCAAAAGGCTCTGACACCGAAGGCATTATGTACACATCCGACATCGCGAACATCTTCTGGACCTCAGCCCCGCGCAGGAAGCCGGTGAAGTGGAAACGGTCGGATATCCCCAACTTTGCGACGTGACGGATGCAGCGGTTCATCATGTCCCCGCTTCCCGCCATCACGAAACGCACTCCCGTGGTCCTCTTGAGAACCTTGGCGGCCGCCTCGATGAAATATTCAGGTCCCTTCTGGAAAGTGATTCTGCCGAGGAAGGTGACGACCTTGTCGCGCACTCCCCTCTCGACCTTCACATTCTCGCGGCCGCTGAAGTCCACTGCGTTATGGACGGTCACAACCTTTTCAGGATCAATTCCGTACTTATTGATGACAATGTTCCTCGTGAGGTCACTTACGGCGATCACCTTGTCAGCCGCCATCATGCCCCTCTTCTCGATGTCATAGACACGGCTGTCGATCTGGTCCTCTGTTCCGCGGTCGAACGATGTGGCGTGCACATGGACGACCAACGGCTTGCCGGTCAGTTCCTTGGCGGCTATTCCGGCCAGATAGGTCAGCCAGTCATGGGCGTGGATGATGTCGAACTCATCCTTGTGCTCCATGGCGATCGTGCCACCGACCATGGCGTAGTGGGCGACCTCCTCCATCAGATTGGAGCCATAGCGCCCTGAGAAACGGAATTTCGTGCCGATGCACTTTGTCAGATTCTCGCTCTGGAGCCTGCGCTCGGACTCAACCATCTCGTGGAACTCCTCCGGATCGACGTACGGGATCATGTTCGAGCCGATGCGGACGAACTTCACCTTGTCCAGAAACTCATCGACCGTGGAGCCGAACGACTCGACCGGAACATCGCTGGCGTTGATGATCCTGGCAGCGCTCTGATCCTCGTCTCCCGAAGCGGACGGCATCACGAACAAAGTCTGCACACCATTGTAGGCCAAGCCCTTGACAATTCCATAACAGGCCGTCCCCAATCCACCGGCGATGTGAGGAGGAAACTCCCATCCAAACATCAAAACTCTCATATTCCTACTCCTCCTTGTATTTATTCTTAAGGTACTCCACTTCCAGCAAGGCAGCCGTGCTGAGGGCCGACGAGATCGCTCCGTGAGGCTCATGAGGCGGGTCGCCGTCATAGAGTTCGGAGAACGCCCCGACTCCGTGCTTGTTCAGATCCTCGTAGAAACCGTTGACGAGCCACTGGGCCTTGTTCAGGAAGGCAGCCCCCTTCATCTTGAAGCAGACCTCGCAGTAAGGCCCGACAAGCGACGGACGCGTGCTGCCGTTGTAGTAGGCCAGATCCCTGTCGGTCTGTGTCCCTTCGTAGACCCCTTTGTACTCGGCATGGCGAGGTGAAAGCGTGCGTATGCCCCTGCGGGTGACCAACTCGCTGTCAATCACCTGCAAAACCTTACGCGCGACTTCCGGCTCGACAGGCATCTCATCGCCAAGGAGGGCGCAGAGCATATTCGGCCTAACCTCCAGATGCTGCCCGGCGTTGTCGACATAGTCGGCAAGGTAGCCGGCCTGGGCATTCCAGAAAGTCTTCTGGTAGTTATCCCTTATAAGGTCAAGGACACGAGACCATTCCTTGATGAAAGCGCTGTCCTTGGAGGAATATTTCCTCTCCATCGTGACGGCGAAAAGAACGGAGCGGAACCATAAGGCGTTTGTCTCCACCTGATAGCCGGCCCTTTCGGTCACCGGATTGCCGTCGATGTAGGCATTCATCCACGAGAGCGCCCAATGTTCAAGCTGCGCCCAAAGAAGGCCGTTGGGTTGCATCGCGACCTCAGCCCGTTTACCTGGCAGATAGCTCTCAAGAATGCTTTTGACGACCTGACCGTATTTTTTCCAGGCAGCCTTTGGATCAGCGCCGAACTCAATGTAGTGAGTCAAGGTGTCCGCCAGCCTGAGCGGCGCCTCGACTTGTGTTGTCCTATGGAAAAGGCGTTCCTGATTGTCAGCAATGAGGTTGTCGAGGATCTCCTCAAACTCGGCCTTGTTGCCATCCGCATAAAGTGTAAGGCCAGGAAGGGCTTCCAGCGTCTCCCTCAACAGACCGGTGTAAAGCCATGAGAACCCAGCTGATATCATCTTGTGGCCTCCGCGGTCCTGCTTCAGCAGATCAGCGCAGTGCACAAGCTGCTCATGGTAAGTCGTGATCTTCGCGGCTTTGGCCACATAGGATTCGAACTTTCTCTTAAGTCCGGACGGGGTCGCGAGATCCACAGAAGCGGAGAAGACAACCGAGTCTCCCGGCTTCATCCCGGTCTCGAAATGTCCCGGAACGTAAAGGTCTTCCTTGCAGGCGAACCCGCGGCGGTATTCATCGGAATAGGTCACCCCTTTGTACCAGCATGGAGCGGCCACGAAAGAGACATCCTTGATGTTGAACTGCATGTTCAGATCAGGGAAGCCTTCGTAAAGATTGAAGGACATTCCGTTAGGAATCTCCCAACCTTCCGTCCTCGCGTTAGGGTTCTCGTAGGTAAGGGCGTGGATGTCCCTGAATGCCAGAAACGGAGTGAGCAGCAGCTTGACCTTCGCCGGAGCCTTGACAAGGTCGAAACGGATCATCACCTGATCCGAATCCGGCACAAGAAGGATGCTCTTGGTGAACACGATCTCACCCACCTTGTAGGTAATTTTAGGCACAGGGTCAGCCTCAAAATCAATAATGTACTTATGACCGCGCGGTTCGTAGACGCTGCCATAGCAATGAATGCCGAGGTTGAATTGCTTCCCGTTAAGGATGAGGCTTTCGTCCAGAGAGGACAGGAGCAGGTGCGTCCTGCCTCCGAAAGCGTCAACTGGCACTGCCAGCAGACCATGGTAACGTCTTGTGTTGCAAGTCACTATGGAAGTGTTGCAGTAGGCGCCGGTCTTGTTGGCACAGATAATCTCCCTCTTCAGTGAATATGAGAGGTTGACCAACTCGGACTTGTTGAACTTCAAAAAAGCCATATCGGTTAAAATTTTATCCTTTCCTTTCAATCAACACAAGAGCGCAACGGCTCGGAAGGTAGAGGCTCAGACAGCCGTCGGCTGTCAAATGCTCCCCGTCATTTTCGAGTCTCGCGAATCCATCAAATTCCCTGGCGTCGGAATCAAGCACCTTGACATAGTCTCCGGATGGAGCCGGGAATGCATAGTCGGCGAACGACTCCACAGGATTGAAATTAAGTGCAAAGATAAGGCTTTTACGCCTGAAAATCAAGATTTTCTTTTCTTCATCGGCCCGAAGAAGCTCAGGCCTTGCCGCAAGCGCGCCGTATCGTTTTACAAGATGAATCATCGCCTTGTCAAAGTTCTCGAGACAGTGGTATCTCAGCAATCCATTGTCCGCAAGAGACCACATTCTGCGGGCATGCTCGTAACTCCAGCTGTTCCCTTCGCGAGGAAAATCGATCCACTCAGGATGGCCGAACTCGTTGCCCATGAAGTTGAGATACCCGTCCCCGGCGGTGCCGAGCGTGACCAGACGAATCAGTTTGTGCAGGGCTATTCCACGATCAACCACCGGATTCTTCGAGTCCATATTCATGGAAAAGTACATCTCTTTATCGAGCAGTCTGAATATCAATGTCTTGTCTCCGACAAGAGCCTGATCGTGGCATTCCGCGTAACTGATGGTCTTCTCATCCGCACGCTTGTTGGTCAGCTCGTACCAAATCTCTCCGGGACTCCATTCCTCGTCCCGCTTCTCCTTGATCCATTTGATCCAATGGTCCGCCACACCCATCGCCATCCTGAAGCCGAAACCGACTCCTCCGGCCTCGAACGGAGCGGCCAGGCCAGCCATCCCGCTGACGTCCTCCGCGATCGTGACTACCTCCGGCCTGATCTGGCGGATCAGCAGATTGGCCAGCCCGAGATAGGTCACGGCGTTCTCGTCGACTCCAGAGTCAAAATACGGTTCGTAGCCGTTGAAATCCTTTCCGAGTCCGTGATCCCAGTACATCATGCTCGTCACGCCATCGAAACGGAAGCCGTCAAGATGATATTCCTCCATCCAGAACTTGCAGTTGCTCAGAAGGAAGCGCACCACCTCGTCCTTCCCATAGTCGAAGCAGCGGGATCCCCAAGCCGGATGATGCCCCTGCGGGCCTTTGTAAAAATAGAGATCCTCACGGCCATCGAACAGGCCAAGCCCCTCATCCACATTGCTGCAACTGTGCGAATGTACGATGTCCATCACCACGGCTATTCCCATCCCGTGCGCGGTGTCCACCAGTTCCTTGAACTCCTCGGGCGTGCCGAAACGTGAGCTCAGCGCGAAGAAGTTCGAGACCTGATAGCCAAACGAGCCGTAGTACGGATGCTCCTGAAGGGCCATGATCTGAATGGTGTCGTACCCAAGCCTCTTGACCCTCGGCAGCACATTCTCCCTGAACTCAGCGAACGTGGACACCTTGCGCTCCTCCGAGCTCATCCCGATGTGGCACTCGTAAATCAGAGGATGCGGCCGGCGCAGCACCCTGTCATTCTTCCATGAATATTTCCGCGCGGGATCCCAGACCTGGGCACAGAAAACCTTCGTCTCGTCATCCTGCACCAGTCTTGTGCAATAGGCCGGAATCCTCTCGCCTCCTCCACCGGGCCATTCGATGAACAACTTGTACAACTCACCGTGGCTCAGGAACATGGAATCCAACCTAAGTTCCCAGTTGCCGCTCCCGGCCGGTTTGAACTCGTAGGCCGACGTGCGCCTCCAGTTGTTGAACTCCCCTATGAGATAAATCCGGCTGGCGTTCGGAGCCCATTCCCGGATCACCCAGGAGCCGTCCGCACATTTGTGCAGTCCGTAGTAAAGATGATTGTTGACGCCGGACGCAAGACCTTCCAGCCCATGGCCGGTTATTTTGTCCGCAGCGTCCACAATCCTCTTGTGCCGCGCCTCGATCGCCGCCTGAAACGGCTTCAGGTACGGATCCGTGTCGTATATCCAGAGTTTCTTCTTCATGGTTTGACTCTATTTGCAACAATAAAGATACTAATTATTTATGAAATATCAGCAAAAGTTCCCGGGTGCGAATCCGGAATTCGCACCCATATTCGCACCCGAGGCACCTTAGCGCCGAATTTGTGTAAAAAACGGAAAAACAGTATCTCTTACATTTGCATCA
>DJRG01000092.1 GCA_002438845.1 Bacteroidales bacterium UBA6366 | reverse complement strand
AAAACGGAGACCCTGTGGAGTTTGAAGGCAGGATGCTTGAGGTGACCCTCGGCCCTGGTCTTCTGTCCAGCGTCTATGACGGTCTCCAGAACAATCTGACCACGATGGAGTCAGTGTTCCTCAAAAGAGGAGAGTACACCGACCCTCTGGATCACACAAAACTCTGGGACTTCACCCCGATCGCCAAGGTCGGTGACAAGGTCATCGCCGCAGACTGGCTCGGAGAGGGGAAGGAAGGCTGGCTGCCTCACAAGATCATGGTGCCGTTCTCCTTCAAGGGAGAGTACACCGTGAAGAAGATAGCGGAGGCCGGCAAGTACAACATCGACATGGTTGTCGCCGTGCTGACCGACGCCGAAGGCGAGGAACATTTCGTCACCATGACCCAGAAATGGCCTGTCAAGGTCGCTGTCAAGGCCTACAAGGAAAAACCTAGGCCTCAGAAGATCATGGAGACCGGGGTGCGCTGCATCGACACGTTCAATCCTATCGCCGAAGGCGGCACCGGATTCATCCCGGGGCCTTTCGGCTGCGGCAAGACAGTGCTCCAGCACGCCATCGCCAAGCAGGGTGAGGCCGACGTGATCGTGATGGCGGCCTGCGGAGAGCGCGCCAACGAGGTCGTGGAGATATTCACAGAGTTCCCTGAGCTCATCGACCCGCACACCGGCCGCCACCTGATGGAGCGTACCACCATCATCTGCAACACCTCGAACATGCCTGTAGCCGCCCGTGAAGCCTCGGTTTACACGGCGATGACGATCTGTGAATATTACAGGGCGATGGGTCTGAAGTGCCTTCTGCTCGCCGACTCGACCTCACGTTGGGCACAGGCCCTGAGGGAGATGTCCAACCGTATGGAGGAGCTTCCAGGAGCCGACGCGTTCCCGGTTGACCTCTCGGCCATCATCTCGAACTTCTACGCACGCGCCGGAATGGTTGTCCTGAACAACGGCAAGACCGGAGCCGTCACCTTCATCGGAACGGTGTCCCCTGCCGGAGGAAACCTCAAGGAGCCTGTGACAGAATCCACCAAGAAGGCCGCCAGGTGCTTCTACGGATTGGAGCAGAACCGCGCTGACCAGAAGAGGTACCCTGCCGTCAACCCTATCGAGTCATATTCAAAGTATCTTGAATATCCTGAGATCATCTCATGGCTCGACGAGCAGGTGGAGCGCGGCTGGGTGGCCAATGTGGTCAAGGCCAAGAACCTCCTGCGCAAAGGACGCGAGGCCAACGAGCAGATCAACATTCTCGGTGATGACGGTGTTCCTGTGGCTTACCACGTAAGCTTCTGGAAGTCAGAGCTCCTCGACTTTGTATTCCTCCAGCAGGACGCATTCGACGAGACCGACGCCCTCTGTCCGATGGACCGCCAGAAGTACATGCTGGACCTCGTTCTGGACATCTGCGACATCGATTTCGACTTCGAGGACTTCGAGAAGTGCCGCGAGTTCTTCAAGGAACTCATCAACGACCTCCGTCAGATGAACTACACCAAGTTCCACAGCGAGGAATTCGAGAACTACGCTAAGAAGATCAACAAACTCATCGAAGACTATGGCAAATAAGGCTTATCAAAGAATATACACAAAGCTGGAAGCCATCACCAAGGCCACCGTTTCGCTCAAGGCCAAGGGAGTTTCCAACGACGAGCTTGCCGTAGTCGGCGGCAAGCTTGCCCAGGTCGTGAAGACCAAGGGTGATCTCGTCACCCTTCAGGTGTTCTCCGGAACTGAGGGCATTCCGACCAACGCCGAGGTGACTTTCCTCGGTGAACCTCCTACACTCAAGGTCAGCGAGCAGCTCTCCGGACGTTTCTTCAACGCCTACGGAAAGCCGATCGACGGCGGTCCGGAGGTTGAAGGCGAGGAAAGGGAGATCGGTGGACCATCCGTGAACCCTTACAAGAGACGCCAGCCGTCCGAGCTTATCCCGACCGGTATCGCCGGCATCGACCTCAACAACACCATCGTGTCCGGACAGAAGATTCCGTTCTTCGCCGACTCCGACCAGCCTTACAACCAGGTTATGGCCGATGTGGCCCTGAGGGCGGATGTGGACAAGATCATCCTCGGAGGTATGGGTCTTTCCAACGACGACTACCTGTTCTTCCGCCAGGCGTTCGAAAGCGCCGGAGCCCTTGACAGGATCATCTGCTTCGTCAACACGACTGAAGACCCGCCTGTAGAGCGTCTTCTGGTTCCGGATATGGCCCTTGCGGCGGCAGAGTACTTCGCCGTTGACAAGAATGAGAAGGTGCTTGTGCTCCTCACGGACATGACCCTCTACGCTGACGCGCTCTCGATTGTGTCCAACCGTATGGACCAGATTCCTTCCAAGGACTCCATGCCGGGCTCCCTCTATTCCGATCTCGCGAAGATCTACGAGAAAGCCGTGCAGCTTCCGACAGACGGTTCCATCACCATCATCGCCGTGACCACGCTGAACGACGGAGACATCACGCACGCCATCCCTGACAACACCGGTTACATCACCGAGGGACAGCTCTTCCTCCGCGCCGACGCCGACTCGGGAAAGATCATCATAGATCCGTTCCGTTCCCTCTCCAGGCTCAAGCAGAGGGTTCAGAACGTGAAGACCCGCGAGGATCACAGCCAGGTGATGAACGCCGGAGTACGTCTCTATGCCGACGCCCAGAACGCGAAGACCAAGCTGGAGAATGGTTTTGACCTCTCCGACTACGACCACCGTTGTCTCGACTATGCGAAGGAATATGCCACCAGACTCCTCTCCATTGATGTCAACATCTCCATCACCGAGATGCTCGACACTGCTTGGGAACTCTTCGGCAAGTACTTCACCAAGGCAGAGACCGGAATCAAGCAATCATTGATCGACAAATACTGGAAAGGTAAGTAATGCCTATCAAGTTTCAATACAACAAGACTGCGCTCAACAACCTGCAGAAGCAGCTCAAGATGCGTCAGAAAGCCCTCCCTACGTTGCAGAACAAGGAGAGCGCCCTGAGGCTTGAGGTGCGCAAGGCCAAGGACAAGAGCGAGCGGCTCCTGAAGGACCTTGAGGAGGCCCAGAGGAAGTACGACTACCTTGCCCCCCTGTGGAACGAGTTCGAGCCGGGTCTGGTCTCAATCGTGGACATCGACCTCACTACCGTGAAGGTCGCCGGTGTCAAGTGTCCGGAGCTAAAAAGCATCCGCTACGAGATCAGTCCGTTCAACACGTTCATCAAGCCAGCGTGGTACATCGACGGCGTGGCCATCCTCAAGGATCTGTCCAGACTCGGGATCGAGTCCGAGGTCTATGAGGAGAAGCGACGCATCCTCGACTTCCAAAGGAAGAAGACCACGCAGAAGGTGAATCTGTACGAGAAAGTCCAGATCCCGGGCTATCAGGAGGCCATCCGCAAGATCAAGCGCTACATGGAGGACGAGGAGAACCTGAGCAAGGCCTCGTCCAAGATCGTCAAGCAGCGTCACGCTGAGGAGGAAACAGAAGAAGTTATGGAGGAAAGCGGCAATGATTGAGAAAATGACTAAATACTCCTTCATTCTTCTCAGCGGGAAGAGTGAGGAATTCCTCAGGCGTCTGCAGGAGCTGGGACTTGTGGACATCACAAGATCCTCAAAGCCGGTGGACGAGCGTTCCGCCGCTCTCCTTTCGATGACCAACGAGCTGAAGAAGGCCGCATCCAAACTGGAGTCCATAGACTACACGCAGGATCCTGACTTCGAGAAGATTGAAGCCGCAATCAATCCAGACGCCAAATACGACAACCCTCTTGAGGGTTTCAAGGAATATTCCACCAGGCTGGACACCCTCAGAAACGAGCTGGCGCAGGCCAGAAAGGATGTCGAGAGCAGAAGGCCTTGGGGATGCTACGACAAGACAGCCTTCGACGCGCTCAAGGAAAAAGGCTACAAGGTTCGCTGGTACAATGTATCCAAGAAGGCCTACGACCCTTCGTGGGCGAACATCTATCCTCTTCAGGAAGTGTTCGATGACGGGAAGAATGTCTGGTTTGTCACCATCTCTGATGACCCGGAATATTCATTGCCTGTCGAGGAATGCACCGCTCCTGAAGGAGACCTCAGGTTCGCTGAAAGGAAGGTCGCGACCCTGACGGAAAGCATAATCTCCTGCAAGGCGAGGCTTCTGGAGCTGAAGGAATATATTCCCGAAATACTCCGCAAGTGCGACAAGGATGTCGCCGACCTTCAGTTGTATCTCGCTGATGCGGGTGCCGGAAAGGCCGCCGAGGACATGATCACCACCTTCATCGGCTTCGCACCGGTGGAGAATGACGCGACACTCTGCGCCGAGTTCGACACGATGGACATCGTCTATCTCAAGGAAGAGGCCGTCAAGGATGACAATCCTCCTATCAAGTTCAAGGAGAACAAGTTCGTGAAGATGTTCACGGTTCTGACCGACATGTACGGCCGCCCGGCCTACGATGAGTTCGACCCGACCCCGTGCATCTCCATATTCTTCACCCTCTTCTTCGCCATGTGCATGGGTGACGCGGGCTATGGTATCGCCCTCGCCATCATAGGACTCGCGATGAGGAAGGCCAAGGGATTCATCGGCTCGATGGCTCCGCTCGTCACCACCCTCGGTGTCGCGACCATCGTGATGGGAACTGTTCTGCACACATTCTTCGGAATGGACACATCCACAGCCACCTGGGTTCCAGACTGGATCAAGAAATGCATGATTCAGGGAACGGTGGCAGGCTATGACGCACAGATGCTGTTCTCAATCCTGATAGGTATCGTGCACATCAGCGTGGCCATGCTCCTGAAGACTGCCTACGCCATCAAACGCAACGGCTTTGTCAATTCGCTCGGCACCATCGGTTGGACACTCCTTATAGTGGGAGGTGTCATCGTCGGAGGCTTCGCTCTCGCCGGTGTCATCGACTCTGCCGTCACAAAATGGATCGTCATCGTGCTGGGAGTGATCTCAGGACTTGGAATATTCCTGCTGAACGACATCCACAGGAATCCTCTGGCTAACATCGGCTCTGGCCTCTACGAGACCTACAACACAGTCACCGGACTTCTTGGCGACGTACTCAGCTACCTGCGTCTGTACGCCCTCGGGCTCGCCGGAGGCATGCTTGGCAACGCGTTCAACGAGTTGGGACTGTCTGTTTACGGAATTGACGTTCCCGGAGTGAACATCATCTGCTTCGCCCTCATCGTCGGCTTCGGCCACATCCTGAACCTTGCGATGTGCTGCCTCGGAGCCTTCGTGCACCCTCTCCGACTCAACTTCCTTGAGTTCTTCAAGAACAGCGGCTATGAAGGGACCGGAAAGGCCTACAGCCCGCTGACAACAAATGATAATAAATAATAACAAAATAAACATCAAATCATTATGAACGAAATTTTAGGTTATCTCGGTCTGGGCCTCATGCTGGCCCTTTCTGGAATCGGTTCTTCAATCGGAACAACCATCGCCGGCAACGCCGCTGAAGGGGCTCTCAAGGTAAACCCTGAGAAGTCAGGAAACTACATGGTGCTCTCAGCCCTTCCTGCCACACAGGGTATCTACGGATTCGTGGCCTTCTTCATGTGGCTTGGCAAGGATTTCGCAGCACAGGGTCCTCTCATGTTCGGTGTCGGAATCTCTGTAGGTCTTGTCTGCATGATCTCCGCCATCCGTCAGGGTATGGTCAGCGCCAACGGTATCGTCGGCATCAGCCAGGGTCACGACGTGTTCACCAACACGCTTATCTACGCCGCCCTTCCTGAGTTCTACGCCATCCTTGGACTTGTCGGCGCCATCATGGCATAATTCACAAAACAGCAGCACACCATGTCGCTGATAAAATCAATTTCCGGAATACGCGGAACCATTGGAGGAAAGCCCGGAGACGGGCTTTCTCCTATTGATATCGTAAAGTTCACCTACGCCTACTGCGCCACACTCCCGTCAAGGAAGCCGCAGCCGAACGGTGAAAAGTACAAAATCGTTGTCGGCAAGGACGCAAGACTGTCCGGAGCTATGGTCGAGAACCTCGTCATCGGATCTCTGATGGCCTGCGGAGTCGATGTGGTGAAGATCGGATTCGCCTCCACCCCGACCACAGAGATGGCCGTGACATTCGCCAAGGCTGACGGAGGAATCATCCTCACCGCCTCCCACAACCCACGTCAGTGGAACGCCCTGAAACTTCTCAACGAGCGCGGAGAATTCCTTACCGCCACCGAGGGACAGGCAATCCTTGACCTCGCGGAGACAGATGACTTCAATTTCGCAGACGTGGACGATCTCGGACACGTCACCGAACACGACTACACCGACGAGCATCTGGATGCTGTCCTCGCCCTTGAGGCCGTGGACATGCAGGCCATCAAAGACGCTCATTTCAAGGTGGTTCTGGACGCTATCAACTCAGTCGGCGGAATCATCATGCCACGTCTCCTTGAAAGGCTTGGAGTCGAGTGCGTCAAACTCAACTGCGACCCGACCGGCGACTTCGCCCACAACCCGGAGCCGCTGCCGAAGAACCTCACGGACCTCAGCGAGACTGTCGTCAAAGAGCACGCCGACCTCGGAATCTCAGTCGATCCTGACGTGGACCGCCTTGCGTTCATCTGCGAGAACGGCGAACCGTTTGTCGAGGAATATACCCTCGTCAGCGTGGCCAGCTACCTCTTCGAGAGAGCGGCCTCCATCGCCAAGAAGGAAGGCAAAACCCTTGCGGAAGTCACCGCTCCTTACAACCCAGTCTCCTGCTCGAACCTCTCGTCCAGCCGCGCCCTGCGGGATGTTACCGAGGAATATGGCGGTGAATATCACGCCGCTGCCGTCGGGGAGGTCAACGTAACCACGAAGATGCGAGAGACCGGTGCCCTTATCGGCGGAGAAGGCAACGGCGGAGTCATCTACCCCGCCATTCACTACGGCCGTGACGCGATGGTCGGAGTAGCCCTGTTCCTTTCCAACCTCGCCCACAAGAAGATGAAGGTCAGCGAGCTCAAGAAGACCTACCCGGAGTACCACATCGCCAAGAACAAGATCGAACTGAGCGACAAGGCTCTCATCGACAAAATTCTTGATAAGATGAAAAAGGAATATGCCGCTGAGGACATCAACGACATCGACGGTGTGAAGATCAGCTTCGAGTCCAAGCGTCAGTGGGTTCACCTGCGCCGCTCCAACACCGAACCGATCATCCGCATATATTCAGAGGCCCCGACCCTCGCCGCCGCGGAAGCCCTTGCTAATGAAGTAATTGCTATAGCCAAGAAAGTTATTGATAACAAATAAAGAATATTATTACCTCCTTGCAACGTCTCGCTGCGCTCGACCCCACCGCTCACTTTGTGAGCGGTTCCCCCTCTTACGAGGCCGAGGGTGGCCACGGTTGCAAGGAGGTAATAATATTCTAAAGTAACATTTTTGATTTTTTAGAATATGTTTTCGTTTAGGACAACGGCGCTGGAGGATCAGCTGGACAAGGCGTTGATGGACGGACGTGTCGGATGTTTCTGCACACAGAACTGCTGGGACACGGCTCGCGGAAGGTACATGTACGACCTGTTCACGGAACGTGGAAACCTTAAGGCTGTGTTCAGTCCTTTGGGAGCGGAACTGACTCCGGGAACAAATCACATATCCTTCGATGCGGAGGCGCTGAATGAGTTGGACGCCGTTGTCGTGGAGATTCAGGATTCAGGGGCAAGGTACTTCAACTACACGAAGGACGTGTTCCACCTAATGGAAGTGATGGCCGGAATTGAAAACCCGCCGTCACTCTACATCGTGGACCACATCAACCCGGCCGGAAGAATCGTGGAAGGTTCAATGCCTGCCGGAGACGTGGAGCCGCACACACCCAAAGTAGCCCACCGTCACGGTCTCACTCTCGGAGAGCTCTGCAATCTCTGGTACAACGAGATAGGAGCGGCATACCCTCTTCACGTCATCTCGGCCCTCGCCAGTGACACGACAAGGCAGTTGCTCCCATGGACGATCGCCCCTGCCTCCGACATTCCTGGGATGTTCACCTGCGAGATGTACAGCGGCGGTGGCCTGTGGAACAACACCACCATCACTCCCGCCATCGGAACGGCAAGGCCTTATGAATATCTCGGCTCTCCATTCATCCGTCACAACCGTCTGGAGATCCTCCCCGCCCCTGCCGGAGTCCTTATGCGCCCATGCACTTTCACCCCGTCCACAGGACGCTACGAAGGCCAGCGATGCTACGGTTACCAGATCATGCTCCAGCCAGGGACTGAGTATCATTCCCTGCTTCACACGCTTCAGTTGATGCGTTACTTTCTGAACAGATATTCCCAATTCGAACTCCTTGAAGGGTTCGAATCGAAAATCGCAGATCCTGACATGATCAGCTACCTCAAAGGGGAAATCCCGTTCCAAGACCTCCGCGAGCATGTCAAGCTCGAGGAGCAGAAATGGATCCGCAAGGCCAAACGCTACAGTCTCTACGAAGACCAGCCGTACCGCATAAAATAAGGTTCAGCAAACATATTCCACCTCAAAGCCTCCGGCAATGGACCCTTTTCCATCCCCGGAGGCTTTCTGTTTCATCTCGGTATATCAGGTCACTGAGTCCGTCGAAGTGACCGCTCAGCCAACG
The DNA here is from genome assembly GCA_002438845.1 of Bacteroidales bacterium UBA6366. GTDB lineage: Bacteria > Bacteroidota > Bacteroidia > Bacteroidales > UBA932 > Cryptobacteroides. The sequence continues at coordinate 2,209 of DJRG01000092.1, read as the reverse complement.
TTCCCAACCATTCGTCCATCCTCCTTGGTACGCCAGAGCCGCCTTTCGTGTACCAAATCATTGCATATTCTCACAAGGGATGAGCCTACCATCCCGGAATTATGACAAAACTTGCGGAATATTTCTAAACAACAAATGCATTATGTCAAAAAGAAAGGATTCACGCAAGACAGAAAGATTGACCGTCTTGGACTACATGGAACGGCGGATCAACGCAATGAAAGCCATGAACAGACTGGGGACAGCCCGCAACTACTCCAGAGCAAGAAACAGCCTCAGAACTTTTCTTGATGGTCATGACGTCTCTTTCAGAAGGATGGACGAAAGTCTCATCATGAGTTATAACAACTGGCTTGTGCTAAGAGGCGTAGTCAAGAACACAATCTCTTTCTATATGAGAATCTTAAGGGCGATTTACAACAAAGCGGTCAAGGACAATCTCACCAAACAGAACTACCCTTTCAGAAATGTTTACACCGGGATTGACAAGACCCGCAAAAGAGCTTTGGACGAGAAAGGCGTCAAAAAAATCATGGGGCTTGACCTCAAGGACTCCCCCACCCTGACACTGTCGAGGGACTTGTTCATATTCAGTTATTGCATGCGTGGAATGTCGTTTGTTGACATCGCTTTTCTTCGCAGGCAAAACTTTGACGGAAATTACATCACCTACCACAGGCAAAAGACAGGACAACGCCTGAGCGTTTTGGTGGAGCCATGCATCGCACGCATCATAGAGCGCTATGCCAAAAAGTCGGAGGGCAGCCCCTATATATTCCCAATCATCTCATCAGAAAATCCCGAAGAGGCTTACCGACAGTACCAGACAGCACTGGGCTACCATAACCGGAAGCTGAAGGAACTTGCAAAAAGGGCGAATGTGAATCTGCCGTTGTCGTCCTACTGGGCGCGGCACACATGGGCCACGGTCGCAAGGAATCATAATATTCCAGTCTCAGTGATAGGAGCTGCGATGGGACATTCATCGGAGAAGACCACGTTAATCTATCTGGCTTCATTGGAGAACTCGGTGATAGACAAGGCTAATCGGCTTGTTATCGGAAGCATGAACAAGATGGTTTCTCCATAAGAGACGTTAACAGGTTTCTCCATAAGAGACGGCACTTTTATTCGCCAAAGATAGCAAAACTTTTAGTTCCCGACTACTAAAATCTATCAATTCTTACGACTTTTTCACCAATTCATGCCTAATCAATATATTAGCCAGATTGATTACAATCTTCGATGGATGGGCCAAAAACTTCAAAATTGACAAATATGAACCATTGTGAACCAAAAATGAAAAGTCATCTAAAATCCCATGATATTCAATGAAACGGAACCAAGTAGTTTATCGCAATGTCAACTACTTGGTTTTCATGTATATATAACCAAGTGCCGTCTCTTATGGAGAAACCGCACGAGTGGTTAGATTGTTAACTATTCGACACATAACTAACTATAATACAGACCAATACCAAAATTGGGATGAACTATGGCTGTGTCTGGCCTTGAAACAACAACCCGACAGAACATTGAAATGAATGCTACAGATGTCACCGGAAGAGACGCCTACGACCAGATCCGCTGGTTCGTAATGCGAGCCTACAAGTGTGAAGGCAAGGCCGAGGAGAGACTTTCCGATGAGGGGGAAATGGAATATTTCATTCCAAAACACTATGCAGTCAGGGTCTACCACGGGGTGAAGTCCCGCCGGCTTGTGCCGGTCATTCCGAGCCTTGTGTTCGTGCGTGCGAGCAGGAGACAGCTCATCCGATTCAAAAAGGACAACAATTTTCTGCAATACGTACTGCGGAAAACCAGCGCCGGTGGTGAATATCTCATTGTGCCTGACGATCAGATGAGCAATTTCATCAAGGTGGCGTCCCGTCTCGAAGAGAATCTGACATATTATAAACCAGAAGAAATCGACATCAAGAAAGGGACAAGAGTCCGGATCCACGGAGGCATATTCGATGGTGTCGAAGGAATATTCATGAGAACCGAAGGCGTCCGTGACAGGCGGCTCGTCGTCATGCTTGAAGGGGTTATGGCGGTGTCCGCAAAGGTGCATCCGGATCTTGTGGAGGTTCTTAAATAGTACTATAAATGATGAATAAAAATTCTGATTTCAAGAATGTGCGACAGAAGATCGCATTGTTGGCGCTGTCAACGCTCGCCCTATGGTCCTGCTCGACCCCGAAGGAGA
>DJRG01000084.1 GCA_002438845.1 Bacteroidales bacterium UBA6366 | reverse complement strand
TGGCCTCAATCTCATCCAGAAACTGTTCCGCTGTCCTGAACGAATGAGCGCAGGAAGCGAAGCAAAAGGAAAGAATGGCAATGAATATGACAGTTCTCAGTTTCATCCGGCATAAAGTCACTCACGATATGTTCAAATCCGTGGCGAATCATCATTAACGCTTACTAAATTAGCAAAAAAAACTGCAATGTAAGACTATGTGAAAGCACAAACAGCGAGAAAATTCTCCAACACATTATTTTTCAATAAATTACAATAGAAGAAAAATCTAAAGAAAACTTTTGTGTAAAACTATTTTCAGATAATTTTGCCAGCAAAGATTATATACCATGAGTCATAAAAGGACATATTCAGTATTAGCAGTTCTCGCTGTTTGCATTCAGGCGGCTGGCTTTAGTCCGGTCACTTCGATGGTTGGTGAGCTTAGTCGAACCACAAGCTCAGTGAGCGAGACGGAGGAGCCTGCGACCGAATATATTGTAGAAGTCCCTTCCTCTTTGGTCACTTCGACAAGGGTCACTTCGACAAGCTCAGTGACCGGAACTGAGGAGCCTGTGACCGGGACGGAGGAGCCTGCGACCGGGAGGGAGGAGCCTGTGACCGGGAGGGAGAGGCCTGTGACCGGGACGGAGGAGCCTGCGACCGGGCAGATTGAAAATCCGAGAACAGCGATTGCGACAGAGCGGACGGACACCCTGAAAGCAGCGGTGTTCACGGGAAGAAGCGTCAAGCATTTCAGCGACCATCAGAAATTCTACCTGAGCAACGAGGACAGAAACGCCCACGCCACTGCTTTGGAGACATTGAAACTGATACCTGGCATAATGGTCAGGGACGATGAAGTCACACTTGTGAACGGGAAAGGCCTGACTATCCTCCTGAACGGGCTCCCGACGACAAGCGCGTCCCTATCGCTTCTCACTCCGGCGGACATCAAAAGCATCGACTTCTACCAGAACGCCCCGGCAAGATATTCATTCGCGGGCAGCGGCTCTTTGGTGAACATCATCACCCGAAGGCCCGGAATCGGCGGCAACCTGATGCTGAACCTCAAGGAAGCGGTCACAACCCCCTGGGGCAACAACGCAGCCTCGTACCGCCAAGTCCTGAAAAACACGATGCTCGGCATTGAATATTCCGGGAAACCGAGCAAAAGCGGAGGCTACGGCATTGACGAATTTCTTGAATATGAAGCCGGAGGCAACCGATACACCAAGGAGAAAACAAGTTTGGACACTGATTTCACCCGCAACCAACATTACGCATCGTTCGACATTGTCAGGATGAAAGACGAGAATAGCGCCTTGAAAGCGCAATTCTCCATAGGATACGAGAAAAAGGACTGGCCGGTCCGCCAAAGCGTCATCAAAAAAGTGACAGACATTGAATCCGGAGAAAGCGCAATTTCGGAAGTAATTGACAGCAAAGACGTTTGGTCAGAATATCTCTCCCCTTCGCTCGACATCTACTGGAACCGCAAACTCTCCGACAAACACGAACTTTCGGTGAATTTCGTAGCCACCGCCTACGACACAAAAAGCCGCAAAGGGTTTCATGAATATGACGGAGCGACTCCTCTGGTTTCTTCCGTAAGCCTGACAGACGGGCGGAAATATTCCGGTATCTTCGAGGCTGTTGACGACTGGAGGATCTCGGAAAAGCACAAGCTCAGCTTCGGCCTCCGCTCAATGGCCAACTATTCCGACCAAAGCAGCAGGAACGGGGATATACATGTTCAGTCTGAAATCAACACTTGTCTGAACAGGCTATGGGGTGAATATTCAGGAAACCTTGGAGGCTTCAGCTATTCGCTCGGTGCTGCGGTAGAGCATTACGGCTACGGCACCAATGAATCCTCAAGGAAAGATTATCTCTACCTCCGTCCGCTCGTTCAGCTGAACTACACATTCAACGACCATTCCTCGATGTACCTTAATTATTCAAGCTCGGTGGAGACTCCGAAAATAGGATGGCTTGGCACGGCCTCCTACCTCAGGGATGACAAATGGCTTTCGACAAGCAACAGCGAACTGGAAAGCTACACGACCAGAAGCGCGATGGTGGGTTATACTTTTAACAACTCTTGGCTGTACATCGATCCTTACGTTTACGTTTACCACAACGGCAATCAGATTATTCCGTTGTTCAGTCAAGAGAACGGGTATCTTGTGGAAAGAAAAGAACATTCAGGGAGCATGCTGGCGGTGATGGCCGCTCTCGGAAGCAGGATCAGACCATTCAGGAATATTCCTCTCTCGCTCACCATCTATGCCATGTACAATGACCAGAGATTGACGGGAGGAAAGGCGGACAGATCCGTCAAAAGCCTTGGCGGAATGGCGATGCTGAGATATTCAGGGAAAAAATGGACCGCGGAGGCGATGTACAACCAACCTTTCAGGTCCATCAGCGACCTCGGCATCGACAAAGGCGAGAACTATGGCTATTTTGAGTTCGCACGCAGAATCGGGAAGAACCTCCGCATCGGAGCCGGAATGCGATACCCGTTCTACGACTGGAAAGTCAGCGAGGAAACCGCACCAGGATCACCTCTGACAATGAAAAACACAAGCAGGATGACCAGCCAGAAAAACACGATCATCCTTACCTGTGTCTATAATTTCTCTTACGGGAAGAAAGCCCGCACTGTCAACAAAAAGGTCAACAACTCTGACAGCGACTCCGGGCTGTTCTAAGCCTAATCCAGTTCCGTCACGAAGCGGTGCTTGCCGGGGGCGAGGGTCTTGGTCTCGCGGGAGCTGTCCGGGCCTGGGACGAGGGCTGTGGCGGTGGTGCCGGCCGGAATCTCGACGGTCCACTCGAACCTGGAGCCATCGCGTTTCCAGTTGCTGACGATCTTGCCGTAAGGGGAATCGTACGAGCAGTTCACCCAGTCAAGGCCTTCGATCGGGTACGGCTTGAGTTCTATTGACTTGTAGCCAGGCTCAGCTGGACGGATGCCGCCAAGATACTCATAGTACCAGGTCACAAGGTCGCCAAGGAGCATCACGTGGTTGCCGGAGTTCATCGCTGGATCGGCTGTGTTGCCGTTCCAGAGTTCCCAGATCGTGGTCGCACCGTTCTTCGCCATGTAACCCCAGCTTGGATAGGTCTCGTTGGTGGCGATCTTCAAGGCCAGATCCGGTCTGCCGAACTCGGTCAGAGTACGCATCAGGACCATCATCCCGACAACTCCGCAGCTGACGTGGCCGTCACAGTCCACCTCTGTCTTGTGCACGATGTGATCGAACACATCCCCCTCACGTCCAGCCGGGACCATACCGAAATAGAGCGGGAGAAGGTTGGCGGTCACGGTGTTGTTGCCGTAGAAGCCTTCCTTCGCGTCGAAATACTTGGCGTTGAACGCCTCACGGGCCGCGGCGGCATATTCATTGAATATTATCGCGTCCTCCGGATGTCCAGCTATCGGAGCGAACTCAACCATCTTGTGAAGGAGGAAGTAATAGAACGGAGTGGCGATAAGCGGGGCGGACGTCTTTCTGGCAGGGTCCTTGGAATGGATCAGATCCAGAGACTCCGGTGGCATGCACCAGTCACCGTAGGTGTCCTTGATCATAATGCCGTCCTTGAGGTATTTAGACCTCATATATTCAAGCCACTTCTTCATCGCGCCATAGTGGTCCTTGATGGACCGGTCATCCCCGAAACGGCGATAGACCATGTCCGCACCGGTGAAGAAAGCGCCCGGCCAGGTGAAATTGTCCTGATAGAGAGTCCAGTAGCGAGGGCACACGTCAGAGATGCTGCCGGCCTCGTTCTGCCCGTCATGGATGTCAGTCAGCCACTTGGAATAAAGGGCGTGGTTGTTGAATATGTAGGATTCACCATAGCATCCCATCGTTCGGTCTCCGAGCCAGCCAAGTCTCTCGTCCCTCTGCGGGCAGTCGGTCGGCATACCGCGATAGTTGCCCCTGATTCCCCAGAAAGCGTTGTGGTAGATCTGGTTGATGACAGCGTTGGAGGTCTCGAAATGACCTGTGACAGCCATCTTGTCATACATCACCTGTCCCTCGAAATCGCTGAGTTTCGGCTCGTTCTTCAAGCCTTTGATCTCGACATAACGGAAACCGTGATAGACATATTCAGGATGCCAGACAACCGGTTTGCTGTCCTTGGCGATGTAGGTGTCCAGAACCTTGGCGGAGCGAAGGTTGGCAAGGTAGAGAGTGCCGTCCTCGTTTAGAAGTTCAGCAAATTTCATCGTGATGGTGTCGCCTTCCTTTAGGCCTTTGGCTTTGATCTGGAGGCGGCCGACCATATTCTGTCCCATATCGAGGATGTAGCCGTGATCGGTTTTCGTGATGGAAACCGGCTTAACGATGTCCTGCACGGCGATGTTTGGGTTCGGCTGAAGGACGAGCTTTCCTCCCGGAGCGTCCATCAAAGAGGCGTCAGACCAAGCGGAATCGTCATAGCCGACCTTAGTCCAACCTGTCAACTCCTTGCGCGCATCGTAGGTCTCACCATCGAACTCGTTGTTGGCGCGGATCGGACCTTCGCATGTGATCTTCCAGCTCTCGTCACTGACCACGGTCTCTGTACGGCCATCAGCATAGACAATGTCCAACTGATACCAAAGCCTAGGGACTCCGAAACCCTTCATTCCAGGCTCCCTCATCGTGGTGTAACGACCGCAGCCAAGGCTCACGGCAAGGGCGTTCTGCCCTTTCTTAAGAGCCTTCCTGACATCGAATTCATTGAAATAGACCCTTGTCCTGTACTCTGAGACGGTCGGGGAAAGTTCCTGGTCACGGGTGATATATTCCCCGTTGATCCATGCGTCATAGACACCAAGGCCACTGATGCGGAGAATCGCCTCCCTCACTTTGCCGTCCAGAGTCACCTCTTTGCGAAGGTAACGGGCCGGCAGGACGGTGCTGCCCTTGAGGACGTCTCCCTTGTACTCGCAGCCGATCCACTTGCCGTCATATTCAGTAGCGAAAACAGACAGGGTGGTGGCAAGAGCCGCGAAGGCGGTTAAAATTCTTTTAATCATCTTTTTGAATATTTTAGTGTTATTTCTTGAATATCAAGTCAATGTCCCGCTCGATTGCAGGGCCGGCGATGTTCTCCGGAACGAAAGACCAATGACCGATAACAGCGGGATCACCTATCACGGCAGGGTCGATCACGTGATTCTTTTTGAGATATTCATAAAGGATCTCGCGGATCTCAGGATAATATTCCACTGTTCTCTCGGAGATCTTGTCCGTGTCGATTCCGATCTCCCTCAAAAGCCCGCCCCCACCGCTGGCGCGGTAGGAGGTCATCGCGACATTGTAGGTCTTTCCGAGGTCGAATGGAGTGCCGTCAGCCATAGAGGAGATCTCGATTCTGGAACCGAAAGGTTTGGTGACATCAACCGTGTAATTGATTCCGGCGGCCGAGTCAAAATTGTAGGCTCTTTCGATGAACGACCAACCCTTCTGGCCCGTGCGAGGGTCATCCTTCTGGACGATGTTCAGCACATGATCGGTCGGTTTGGTGGCCGTGACGATCCAGCGGTTGTAGGAAGCCTCAAGGTAATCCTTGAGTTCCTGACCGGTCATCGTGATGACATAAAGTTGGTTCTCAAATGGATAGATAGTGAACAGATCCTTGTAGATGAGGGTCCCTGCCTTCACAAAGCCATCGTAGGTCAACGGAGCCGCGATAGAGATCTGCGCAGGGGCGCAGCCGAGGCAAAGCGTGTGGACAAGGTTGACATAGTCGCACATTCCCTTGTAGGCGTCACGGGTGCGCATGTCCACCTTCAATTCACCCACCTCCTGAGTAGTGAATACCTGCACGGCTTGATAGTCCTCGTGGAACTTGGCCTCCATCTCGGTGTCAATCCTGTGAGCGTCAACCGGAATCAGATCCGTGGAATGCTCCCGTTTCACAACCTTGCCGTCATCCACGGTCATGCGCAGGGTTCCATGTCCCACAAAGCGGCAATGGCTACCGGAATTGATAAGTCCGATGCTGTCACACGAGGTCACAAACGGCCTGTGGTCGTGCGAGCAGATCACGAAGTCCACTCCTCTCAGACTTTTGTACAGGTCCATTCCCTGACCTTCCAGCATCGACCCGTCCCCAGGTCCTGTCCCTGAATGCACAGACACAATCACGACATCCGGCTTCTCCTTAGCCTTGACCTTGTCCACATCCTCCTGAACCAGAGGCACAAGACTCTCGAATGTCATTCCGCTCCAGAGTTTCTCCGACAGCCAGTTCTTCATGTTGGCGTTGGTGAAGCCCAACACGGCAACCTTCAGTCCGCCTTTTTTGTAAATCTTGTACAAAGGGAAATACGGCTTTCCGTTGTCGTTACGGATGGCGTTGCCTGCCAGAAACGGAATCCCGTAGGACTCCAGATCACGGGCGATGCGGTCATAGACCTTATGGCCAGTCTCGATGTCGTGGTTACCGACGGTGATGGCATCGTAACCCATATAGGCCGCCAGGCGAGGATAGACGTGAGGGGAAATCGTGTCGACATAGTTGAAGTAGTACGCAGCGTTGTCTCCCTGAAGGCAATCACCAGCGTCTATCAGAAGTACATTATCCGCTCCAGCGGCCATGCGGACACTGTCAACTATAGGTTTCACGGCATAGAGAGACTTTTTCACCCCTTTGCCCACATAGGTGGAATCGAAATAGCACCCGTGCACATCGTTGGTTGTCAGAATCCGGAGAACATAGTCCCCATCCTTGGGAGCCGAGGAACAAGCCGCAAGTATAAAACAAACGGCTGTGGTGATAACTGGTATGTATCTTCTTAGCATAATAATTATAGGTATATTTCAATATTCCTTCTTCCGCGTGACCTGGAGGTTTGTCCTTTCCGTCGTGAGTCTTTACCGTTCAAGGCCCTCTCCAGATCAAACACGACACTCAGCTTCTGCTGGCTGCCTTGAAAGCCCTCACCGGCAAAATGGAAGACAGACGAAAGCCGAAGACTGACGAAGTCGGCGATGTAAGGCTGCCAGTAAACCTCGGCCCTGTTGTAGTACCCAGAATGCTTCCAGCTCGTCCCGTCCGTCCGGATCCGATAGAACAAGCTGCCCGGATAAAGATCCTTGCCGTAGACATTGCCGCCGGCGTCAAGCCAGTCAAAATAAGGCATCTGCCCGGTGCCGTAGTAGGTGTCATTCAACAAGCCGAATTTTCTGTAGGCCAGATTCAGAGTAAGCTGACCACCATAAGAAAGGTCAAGTCCGGTCTCACGGGCGCGCTCCTGATGTATTCCTTGAATATAACTGAGCTTGGCGCTCCAATGGAAATCCCTTACCCCGGAAGTCAGCATCACAAACGGAGACACGAGGACATTGTCCACAACACCCTTGTACTCAAGGGTGTTGGCAAAATGGTACATTGTGCCGGTCCATCCCGCATGAAATAAATCCCCTCCAAGGCCGAAATCGCCGTAAGTGAATATCTGGAAACGCTCCCTGCGCTGATGTCCGATCATTCCCATCCAGTCAAGCCCGGCCTCGCAGTAGCCGCGGCGTGTCCGGTATTTCAGCAGGAGGCCTTCTATGTTGTTGTCATAAAACCTGTTCGCCTCGGAGATGAAGACCGTCGGGATGTTCTCGTAGGATGAATATTCCCAACAAGGATACTGCCCTCCGAAGACCGAGAAGCGACGCGGGAATATTCCCGCATGCAACGAAAAGTTATTTCTGTGGCGCTGAGTCTCAAAACCGTACCAGAAAATCACTTCCCTGATAAGATCTTTGTTCTGAAGGTCATCACTGTCACCAACCGTCGGAGACTCCCCCATATTCTTCATCACGTCCACTCCTAGGGCCAGATTATGTGTGAAGTTTCCGCCTTTGACAGCCACACCGACACTCGGAGTCAGCCGGGCGGCATGGATCGTGCCGGAACTTTCGAACTGGTTGCCGCCGCGATCATATTCCCGATTGTCAAAATAATACTGAAAATCAGCCCCGTATGTCATCGTCGCCTTCCGCTGCGCAAGGCAGAGGGGAGATGTGGCAAGCAAGATTGCCGTTATGATAATGCCTTTTCTCATATATTTCACAAAATTACTTATTATTTTGTAATTTCGCACTCGTATGGAAGAACTCAAACTACAGACTCCCGTCGAAGTGGGCCGAAGCAAGGTAAGCATCTCCCTGAATGACAAGCTGTTCATTCTCGGCAGCTGCTTTGCGGACAACATGGGGCAGAAGATGATCGACCTCGGTTTTGACGTCTGTGTCAACCCGTTCGGTACCATCTACAACCCCGTCTCTGTCTGCAACTCCATCGCCAGACTCTCGTCGGGAATCCCGTTCAGCGAGGACGAGTGCGTCCAGATGGGCGCCGGCGCCGGACTGATCTGCTCTTTCAGCCACCACACCTCCTTCGCCCGCCGCACCGACGACGAGTTCCTGAATGTCGCCAACGCGGCTCTGAAAGAAGCCGAGCGCCGTTGGAAAGCGGCCACAAAAGTCATCATAACCCTCGGCACGGCATGGATTTATGAATATTCCCGCACAGGCGAGGTTGTCTCCAACTGTCTCAAGATCGACGCGAAGGAGTTCACCAGACGCAGACTTTCCGTCCGTGAGTCTTCGACACTGCTTATGAATATGCTCGCCCGGCACCCTGACAAGGAATTCATCTTCACCGTCTCCCCTATCCGCCACCTCAAGGACAGCGCACATGGCAACCAGCTCAGCAAGAGCACCCTCCTGCTCACCCTCGACGAGGTTCTGGCTAAGTTTCCGGACCGCTGTGACTATTTCCCCGCCTACGAGATCCTGCTTGACGAACTCCGCGACTACCGCTTCTACGCCCCCGACATGGTCCATCCGTCCTCACAGGCCGTGGACTACCTATGGTCCAGGTTCGTAGGATTCGCCGTCCCCGAGTCGGAATATAGTGACCTAAAAGTCAGACAGAAGGCTTTTCTCCGCTCGCTCCACCGCCCGATTCACGAATGAATAAGCATCTTCAAAATGCTTTCCCGTTGCTCCATAATCTGAACATACCGAAAAATATACCAATTATTTTTGCTTTTATATCACAAATACGTTAGATTTGTACCCTTGATTTCAGATGTCAAAACGCATCTGAAATCAATATTTACATTTAAATATTTTTATTAAACGCGCACATTAACAA
>DJRG01000071.1:3246-9938 GCA_002438845.1 Bacteroidales bacterium UBA6366 | reverse complement strand
TGTATACTTTATAATATGACATTTATGTATCTGACGAAATATTCGGCGGTGCCGTCAGGCTTTGTCAGAACCGCCTGGACGTAGTGCTCGCCTTTGCGCAGATTGACGTAGCCGTCAGATTTGGCTCCGTCAACGGTCCATTGGATTTCACTTACCTCGCCGCAGTCAACCAGCATCATCAGGACTTTGTCTTCGGATGTAGGGTTGGTCTTTGATAGTTGTATCCTCGGGAGGCCTGAGCCGGATTTTTCGGTCTTCAGAGTCAGGGATGACTTGCTGTTTTTGTCACCAGTGATGGTGATCGCATAGTCGCTCGCATCCTTCAGGAGAGGAATATGCACCTCTGGCGATGTCAGTCCGGTGATCGATTTTGTCTCGACATCGTTGCCTTCCGGCTTCCACTCGACTGTCCAGACGGAGGAAAGATCGTCTTTCCAGCTAAGAAGTATGTCGTGCTGGAAGGCACTGGGCTTGATGTCCGTTATGTCTCCACCTCGCTCTGTGACAGATAGTCTTACCACACCTTCAGCTGCGTCAAGCCTTATTGACGGAATCTCGGCCATGGTCTTCTTTCCGTTGGCGGCAAGGAACTTGGACGAGTTGTCGCTGTAGATTGATGTCATATTGCTCCCTCCGGGGAAGAAACAGTGTGCCGGGAGGTATTGCGGGGCGTAACCGTTCTTTGAGTTTGGATTGGAATAGAAAATCTTGTAATGCTCGTTTCCGCGTGCAATGTTCACACCGTTCCCGATCCAGCTGTTGTTCTCGTTCCTGACGTGGTAGACCAGAAGCCCCCAGTCGGCGCCTTGACCGTAGAAGTCGAGATATTCTTTCTTGTCCCACACGTTCTTTCCGGCTCCGCGGCATTCCAGCAGGAAATAGTCCCCGTTCGCCTCCGTCTTGACAAGGTAGCCTTTGCCTTCCGTGATGGCAGGAAGGGAATATTCACCGGTCGCCTCCAGCACTTCCGGCTCCATCCAGCCCATCATCCACCTTTCGAGGACGCTGAGCGCCGGTGGAGTGCGACTGCTGTTGTTGTAGCTTCCGTAGGACATCAGAGAGAGGCAGCCCGGAAGGTCGCAGTTAGTGTCATTGCCGTTTACGGTGTCATAGAGGTCCGGCCATCCGATGATGTGCCCGAACTCGTGGCAGAACGAACCGATGGCCGCAAAGGTGCTGTTCCCGGCCACGCCAGGCTCCAGTTCGGAACTGCAAGCGTAACCCGGGATGGTGACACCATCCAGCGAAAGATTACGGATCGTACTTCTGTGCGGCCAGATTCCGTTCGGGGCTCCGCTGCTTTCGGCTCCTCCTGAGTAGAACACGAATATGTCGTGGGCGACGCCGTTCTCGGCGAATAGGCTGAAATCCACATCTTTGTCGGCGAGACGGGCGACTTCGGCGACCATATCTTCGGGTCTCTCCTTGTACCATGCCCTGTCTTTTGAGAGCCTGTACGGCCCGGCAACGGTGAACTCAGGGCTGAACTGTTTGTTGGAATTGTCATAATAGTACTGCCAGACGCTTCCTGTGGCTCCTCCCTTTGTGTAGTTTTGGGAATTCAAAAGATTATTGAATGCGGAGTTGCTTCCTTCCGTGAACGGAAGGTCGGGAAATTCCGCCAGAAGCACCAGAATCTTCTTTTCTCCTGTCGGCTTCCACGAGGTTCCGCCCAGAAGCGGAGGAATGCAATCAGAAACCTCGCCTGAACGTGTCAGCGGTGAATATGCCCGTGTCGATTCAAGCAATCTTTTCTGCAGCGGGGTCAGAGTTGTTGGCTGAACACCTTTGCGCAGTGATTGACCAAGAATCTTTCGCTCTGATTCCGTAAGTCCGCTGACGGGTTTGGCCTTGACGGATGTAGGAACCAGAAGGCCATCGCTTCCAAGTCTTGCGAAAGCCCAGTCCCCGTCGGCGTCCACTGCCAAAGAATATCCTTCCTCTGTCGTGACATAGTGGTGGAACTCATCTCCGTGGACGCGGACATTGATTTTTGCCCCGTCTCCATTATTCACGGTGATAATGCCGGGACGGGCCGGACCGGCAAGGGCTAATGGCGCTGAAGCACCGGCTGACCAAATGGTTAGCAAACATAGAATGCGAGAGAGAGTTTCCCGAATCATTAGTCTCAAGTGTTAACTCCGTTAAATTTGACTGCAATTTCAGAAAATTCCACTAATTGTGCAATAGTTTGCGATGATTAATTATTCAATTATTGAATATTTCAACCGGGCGCCACAGAACATCCCTTGCCATGGATATGCGGTGGAATTTTCGCGCGTGAAGTCATCCCGCATAGGTCTTGTCCACGTTGTCTGTGTTTTAGCCTTTGATATTCAGAGAATTGTAAATTTTGATTGTCCGCTTGAAGTTGATAGGTGAAGGAAATCTCATAGTAACTTTGCACCGTGAAAAAGTGAAACTAAGATGACAAGATTTAGATTACTTGCGATTGCCATTGTGGCGATCCTTTGCGGAATCAACGCTGACGCGGCCAGACAGAACACTTCTGAGATCAGGGGTGCGGTGCGTGACAAGAACACAGGTGAGCCGCTTGGCTGGGCGACTGTAGCCCTGATGAAGGCTGACAGCACGTTGGTTTCTGGTACTACTTGTGATGATAAAGGAATATATTCCCTTCAGGCCGCCCCAGGCGAGTATATCCTTAAGGCTTTCCTTATCGGCTATACAGATTTCTGCAAGACCGTGACTGTCGTTGCCGGTCTTAATGAAATTGAACCGTTGAATATGTCGGAAGACACTCAGGTGCTTGCCGGCGCGACCGTCACCGAACGTGTCAAACTTGTCGAGAGGAAGATCGACAAACTGGTGATGAACGTCTCACAAAGTGCTTTCGCTCAGGGTAGCAACGCTCTTGAACTTATCAAGAAGGCTCCGGGCGTGATGATCGACAAGGACGGCAAGGTGACACTGAACGGCAAGCCTGTCCAGATTTGGATTGACGGACGTCCGTCCTATCTTGACGGGAAGGGGCTTGAGGCTCTGCTTAGATCGACTTCCGGCTCGTCCATCGAGAAGTTTGAGTTGATGGAGCACCCGTCCGCTAAATATGATGCGGAGGGACAGGGTGGAATCATCAACATCAAGACAAAGCGCAATCTAATGTCTGGCATGAACGGAGAGATCGGCACAGATGACGGAGGCATGTACTTCGGAAGCACCGACCGTTTCCTCATGCGCGAGAGTCTCAACGGCAACATCAGCTACAGGACAGCAAAGACGAACACTTTCGTGTCTGCGTACCAGGGCATTTATGACATGGACATCGACCTCGACATAGACAACAAACTGACGCAGGGCGGAGTCCCGTTTGAAATCCGTGCCAGATCGCTTCAGAGAGACCGTTTCAGCAACTGGCAGGTGCGTTTCGGCAATGACTGGTTCATCGACAAGAAGAACACACTGGGATTTATCGTGAACTTGCCGGGCTCCCGGAATGTCCAGAAATCCGACAGAGACAACAATGTCACCACCCAGACCCTTGGGGACAAGGAGATCGAGAGGGCGGAGTCCACGACTTGGAACGAGGACAAGAGCCGTCAGACCAACGGAAACCTTAACTTTACCCACATCTTTGACGAGGCGACCAATTCTGAGTTGACATTTAATATGGACTATTACCACAACGCCAACACGACAGCGAACGACCAGAAGACATTTACCCGTTCACTGGCCGCATCGGAATGGGTACCTTCCACAAGGCTTGTGGATTCGGACAACAAGGTGAACATCTGGTCAGCGAAGGCTGACTATGAGGCTACCGTGTTCAATTTCGCCAGACTGGAGGCCGGTGCGAAGTGGGCATTGTCCAAAACGGCCAACACGACATCCAGGACGGAGACCGGTCCGTCCGCCGTCAACACCGGCACAAGGTTCAAATACCGCGAGAACATCGGTGGCGCCTACTTCTCCCTTGCGGCTCAGTTCGGTCCAAAATGGTCTGCCAAGGCTGGATTGAGGGGTGAATATACCAACTCCCTCGGTGATTGGATCACAGCCGGAGACCAAAGCAAGCGCAGTTACTTCGACCTGTTCCCGACCGCTTTTGTCGGATTCAATCCGTCCGCGGCGCTTCGCTTCTCAGTTTCTTACACCAGAAGGATCCAGCGTCCAAGCTACAACACCCTCAATCCGGTTGAGTATTTTGTTGATGCGCACACCTACACGGTCGGAGATCCGGACCTGCGTCCGTCATATTCAGACGAGGCTTCCTTCATGGCTGGTTTCGGCCAGCACTTCTCGGTGTCCACATCCTTCAGCCATTCAAGCGGATTGTTCTCCCAGCTTCCTACTCTCAAAGAGAACGGAGACCAGCTGCTGACATGGGCTAATTTCGGCAGACAGAACATGCTTGCCCTTACCGCCAACATGACGGAACTGCCTCTTGCCAAGTGGCTTGTCTGGACGCTCAGCTGCACAGGGCTTTATTCGGACGCCCACACCGCCGGCCTGTCTGAGAACGAGACATTCACGCTGTCCTGCTATTCATGTTTCACATTCAACCTTCCGAAGGACTGGAAGGTTCAGCTGGACGGTTACTACCGCTCGCCGATGGCGTACGGCTACTTCAAACTGCATGACCTCTATTCTATGAATATAGGCGTGAAGAAGACAATGCTTGATGGCCGCCTTACCCTTTCCGTCAATCTGGATGATGTCCTGCGAAGCCTGAACACGAATTTGGATTGCCTTGGATTCGGCTCGGACACTGTCCTTGGAAATGTGGATAGTTCTTTCATCGGTCAAAAGTATTATTCCCAAATGCTTCATATAGGCCTGAGCTGGAGGTTCGGAAAAGCGCAGCAGACACGTTCACGCAAAGTGGGCAACATAGATGAGGCATCACGAATAGGAACCGGCAGCGGGCTGGGAGGAAAGTAGAAGACTTCACGGGATTCACGATATTCTGAAATATTCCCGGATTTTTTCTAACTTTGCGTTCGGGCAAAAGCCGGTTGGACCAGCCGGCGTGCAACCAACCGCCTGTGATGATTATGTTGAGAAAGTATCCTGCGATTATATTCATTGTCTGTGCTTTGATGGCCTTTTCGTGTGGTCGCGGCACCAGACTTCCTGAGGATTTGAGTCAGGCTGAGGGTCTTTTGGACTCCCAGCCTGACAGTGCTTTGGCCATACTTGATTCGACTGCATATTCAGAATCATCCAGCCGTTACCTTTATGCGTCGTATTGCCTTTTAAGGACTTGCGCTGAGTATAATGCGTACAAGCCTGGAATTGATGAGAGACTGATGAATGTCGGAGTCGATTATTTCCTGAAGTACGGTACTCATGACCGCAAGGCTTTGGCTTACTACCTTCGCGCTGTGGTCAGGCAGGACAACAAGTCCGGAAGTGAAGCGGAGTGGGCCAATGATCTGCTTCTTGCCACCAAGGAGATTAAAGGTTCTGACAGGCACATGCTTGCGGCTTTGATTAATTTGCGTTACGCGGTCGTCCTTAACGACCGGAAGTGGTACGACGCATCCTTGCCTTATATGGAGAAAGGGTTGGAGGAGGCCGAGAAGGCCGGTTCGCTTCCGTTGCAGGTGACAGCTCTGATCAATCTGTCGCACCGGTCGTTGTTCCTGGGAGACGAGGACAAGGACTATTCCGAGGCCATTGAATATGCTGACCGTGCGGTCGAGTTATCCAAAGGTCAGGATAATGATTATGCCAGGGCGTTGTACAATCTTGGTGCGTGCTACAGTCGTGACGGTCAGTTTGATAAGTCTCTAGAATGTGCCTCCGTTGCGGTACGCACTCAAGAAAAGCTGTTTAGGGAAGGCAAACGTAAATCCAGAGTGCGCTATGCCGTGCTTGCTGACGCTTTCCGTAAAATGGACATGCCGGATTCGGCTCTTTTCTATGCCGCCAAAGAGATGGAGGCTCCGGATCTGATAGCGAAGCTTTCCGGCTCTCAGCTCAGCTACATCGTGTATCGTGATCTGCTTGATGACAAAGAGAATGCTGTCAAGTATCTGACCATTCACAATGAGATCAAAAGCCAACTGGAAGCGTCTCAGCAGAACGATCAGATCATCGAGGATCGTGTCGAGGCTGAGAAAGCTGCCATCCGTTCGTCCAGAAGCCGGATCATCGGTACTTCGGTGGCTGTCGTGCTGTCGTTGTTCGTGGCTTTGTTCGTTATTGTCAAGGTGCTCAAGAGGAACATCAGGAATCGTGACGCTGCCATTGAGAGGAAGGACAACGAGATAGGGGAGAGCAGGACCCAACTTAAGGAAAGCGAGTCGGAGCGCAGCGAGCTTCGTTCCGTCCTGATGTTCAAGGACAAGCTGGTGATGTCGCTCCAGCAGAATCCGCGCTATCTGTCGGATGCTGAGTGGGGCAGGCTTGAGAAGATTCTGGACGATGTCTGCAACCGTTTTACGGAGAGGCTTCGGTCTTCGTTCCCTGGCCTGACCGGCGCTGAGCTTCGCATCGCGGTTCTTCTGCGTTTCGGCTTCACCGGCAAACAGATGGCCTCGATGATGGGAATATCCCCGACTTCTGTCACAAAAGGCAAGCAGCGCCTCAAGGCCCGTGTAGCCTCCGCCCTTCCTGAAGGTTCCACCATCGACGAGTTCATCGCCACGTTCTAATAAGAACATATCAAATTAGCCAAAGTTTTGGAATAGGTTGCGATCGAGGGCGGAAGTCTGATTTCTGATTTT
>DJRG01000071.1:0-3230 GCA_002438845.1 Bacteroidales bacterium UBA6366 | reverse complement strand
AAAATCAGAAATCAGACTTCCGTCTTCGCTGGTGAATATCCCCGGTCACTAAGTCTCGCTAGTGAAGAGTTTCCGGTCACTGGGCTTGTCGAAGTGTCGCGCCCTTGTTTTACTTGTGAGATAGACCTCTCTTGAAGATTTACTTGTTTGGTTTCGGGTGTGAATAGCGGTGATTTGCCCCCGGATCGGTTCCTTAGATTGCTTTCGGGTGCGGAATGCTGTGATTTGCCCCCGGAACGTTTTCTTTACCTGCCGTTGCGATATTCGAGATCTCAAGATTTGTGACAATTGGATCTGTCGAAGAATCAAAGTTACCAGTTGTCCACTACTTTTGTTGTTATGTTTTTGAAAATTAGTGTATTACTATAATGTTATTGTCCTTGCTGCACTCATTGCCGCATACATTTTTCACTATAACTTTGCCGCTGTGATTCAGATAAGAATTAATAATTGATAATGTATGAAAAAGTTAGCGAAACTGTTTTTGGGCCTGTCCATCGCTGCCATAGGTGTGCTGTGGATTCTGAATGTCACCGGAGTGATAGGCTTTGACATTTTTTTCCGGGGATGGTGGACTCTCCTGATCATTCTTCCTTGTGTGTCGGGATTCATCGCCCGTCCTAATCTTGGAGCCTTTTGGGGTATTGCCTTGGGCACCGTGCTGCTTCTACAGGCTCAAGGGTACATCGACTGGTCGATGTTCTGGAAACTGTGCCTTGCCGTCATATTCATTATGTTCGGGATTGTATTGGTTTTCTCCAAGGATGGAGGCCATTGGCACGGGAGCAACAAGTATTCCCGTGGAGAGTGTGCGACTGTTTCCCGTGAGGGAAAGAATATCCTTATGATTTCCACTGCCTTCGGAGAGCAGAACCGTCGGCTTGACGCAGAGGAGTTTGAGGGAGCCGACATCGATGCGGCATTTGGCTCCCTCCGTCTTGATTTGCGTGAAGCCATATTCACAGATGATGTTCAGGTCAATGTCAAAGCAAGCTTTGCCGGAGTGGGAATATACGTTCCGAAGGATGTCAATGTCGAGGTTCGCTCCAGCTCTTTCTTCGGAGGTGTGGACAACCGGACAAAGGAGCATCTTTGTCAGCAGGCCGGCTCACACACCATATTCATCAATGCGGAGTGCTCTTTTGCTGGAGTGGAGGTCAGGTAATTGGCGAAGAGTCCTATCTTAATCCCTCGCAGGTGGCCTTGATGACCTCCGCCACTTCCTCCCGGTTGTCGATGTTGACCTGATACATCGCCTTGGCTCCCTCGTAAGGAATCGCCTCCGGCATCCCGAACCCCTCGTTGGTCTTGGTCTTCTTGACCAGAACCCGGTTGTCGTAGATTCCACCGAAATATTTCCCCTGCCAGTAAAGCAGAAACTCTCCCATCATCGGCTTGGTGAATATCCCCTCAAGCAGTCCCATCTGCTCCACCGCGAAATCCCTGTAGTCCTTGCTTGTCATATTGCTTTTGTCTTTATTCTACAGAAACTTTCCATGAGTCGATGGTGCGGGTTTGGGTGGAGATGTTTATGCCGACCTTGACGAGTTTTCTTTCGGTCGCTGAGCCCGTCGAAGCGTTACGGTCGGTCGCTTCGGTAGGTTCAGCGAACGATTGGGTGATTGATGTGACTTTTGGGGTTTCCAAGCCCTCAAATCTGTACGGGATAAGGTATCCTTTTTCGTCAATCTGTCTGAGAGCTTCCTCTGCGGAGCCGTCCACCTTGAACTCAAAGACATAGATTCTGTCCTTGGTCCGGCACACTGCGTCCGCCCGGCCGATGGCGGACTTGACCTCGGCTTGGGTGTAGTAACCAAGCAGGGAGAAGATCAGGTAGATGATCGTCTGGAAATGCTTCTCGGACTTGTTCTCCAGATCGTACGGGATTCCGGCAAGGAAAGATTGCATCCGCTCCAGGGCACCATCGATGTCGTTGTTTTTCAATGCCCTGTTGAACTGGAGCACGAAGGAGGCGCTCATTCCCTCCGAACCTCTGTAACTGTTCAGAAGTCCCTTGAGGAATCCTTCCCTGACCTCCCGGTTCGGGTAGCCCAAAGTGTAGGATTCGTCTTCTGCGCTGTACCCTTTGATTGTCAGGTATCCTGTCTGATAGAGTAGCGGCAGGATGCTGTCGGAAAACTCCGGAGAGACATCAAAGTCGCTTCTTGCGATTTCGTTCATTCTGTCCAGAAGATTTTCGGAAATAGGATTCTCCCTCATGCGCTCAATTAGGAAAGTTGGCGTGGCCGTGTCGAACCAATAGCTGCCGAACATTTTGTCAGACAATGAATTGAGTAGACTGAACGGGTTGTAGATGTCCTCGGATTTGGCGCAGAAATGGTAACCGTCGTAGTTGCTCTTCAGCTTCTCCAGGGCCGCGTCAAAAGTGATTTCCAACTCATCCGCCATTTGCTGCACAGGAATATTCATCTGTGATTGAAGTTCTTCCTGCGAAATTCCGCAGATCGCTGAATATTTCGGCATCATCGAGATGTTCTTCAAGTTGTTGAGCTCGCTGAATATGCTGAGCTGCGCGAACTTGGTGATTCCCGTGATGAACACGAACCTGAGATACGGATCCAGACTTTTGATCGGGCTGTAGAAGTTCCTCATGATTTGGCGCATAGGTGTGAGCCGCTCCTGATTGTTCACCACGTCCAGAAGCGGTGCGTCATATTCATCAATGATTATGACGGCTTTCTCGCCGGTCTGCTTCACCGCCCTGTGGACAAGCCCTTCGAAACGTTGGTTGATGTTGATATCTTTCTTTCCTCGGCCGTAAACCTGTTCGTAGATGTACAGTTTCTTGTCCAACTCATCAAGCAGCTCTTCTTCTGAGCAATGCTTCGCCGTGGACATGTCGAAGTGCAACACAGGATGCTTTGTCCATTCTTTCTTCATCTCTCCGGCTTTCAAACCGTTGAACAGATCCTTGTCTCCCTCGAAGTAACTATGGAACGTGGATGACAGCAACGATTTGCCGAACCGCCGCGGTCTGCTAAGAAATACATACGAATAGTTTGTTGCCAAGTCATGCACAAACCCCGTCTTGTCGATGTAAAGATAACCACCCTCGATAATCTTATCGAACGTCTGCACCCCGATAGGGTATTTGATCCTTTTCTCCTCCATAGCCCTTTGTCAGTTGATGTTTGGCGCTGAATCCTGATTCCGCAAGAGAAGTCTTCCGCGCGTCAATGTCAGCAAGACAAAGATACTGCTTTAAAAAG
>DJRG01000098.1:9140-12939 GCA_002438845.1 Bacteroidales bacterium UBA6366 | reverse complement strand
CGGCGATGAAGTCCTGGCCGACAGGAACGCCGTTCTTGAGGTTGAAGTAGTCGTAGACGGCTCCGAACGGAAGTGACTTGGCCTCCTCCAGAAGGGCGAGACGCTGGAAGTACTTGCCGTTGTCCTCGTACTTGCGGAGAGTCTCAAGCGGCTCGAGGAAGGCCTGGAGCATGCACTTCTGGGTCGAACGGGTGCCGATGATGTAGGCTCCGATGCGGTTGATCGAGGCGTCGAAGTAGTCAAGACCGATGTGTGTGCGGTCAAGGGCGTCCGCGCGGACAACCTCCTTGAACAGGTCGAGGGTCTGGTCGTTCATCGTGACTACGTGGTCGGAGTCCCAACGGATAGGACGGCTTGTGTGGAGCATCAGCTCAGGAACGAAGAGGAGCAGGGAAGCGACCATGTCGCTGATGTTCTCGGTCTGCTCGTAGTGTCCTGTGTCAAGGGTGTACATGAGCTTGCGGGTCGAGCAGTAGCCGGTCACGAAGTCGTGTGAGCCGACAGTGTAGCTCTCAAGCCCGATTCCGAAGAGCTTGGCCTCAAGGCAGGTCTTCATGTCCGGAAGGTTCTCGGAGAGGATCTCGTCCAGAGACTGAGCCATGATCTCGCGGTAGCGGAGACGCTCGACAGTCTGGTCCTTTGAGCCGTCATGAACCCAGATGTTCATGATACAAGGGTCTCCCTGGAACTTACCCATGGCGTCCGCCACCCTGCGGCAGCGCTTCGTGTGCTCGATCCAGAAATCACGGATGGACTTGTCAGGGTTGGCGAGGGACAAGTCTCCGCTCTTAGGATGCGAGAAGGAAGTCGAGTTGAAGTCGAGCTTCATTCCGTTCTCCTTTCCCCATTCCATCCAGCTTTGGAAGTGGGCCGGCTCGACCTCGTCGCGGTCAACGTGCTTGCCTTGGAAATCCCCGTAGATCTCGTGCAGGTTCAGACGCTGTGTTCCGGCCAGAAGGCTCTTCACGAACTTGATGTCGGCGCGGAGCTCATCGATGTTGCGGGCGCGGCCAGGGTAGTTGCCTGTCGCCTGGATTCCTCCGGTGAGCGCGGTGTCGTTCTCGAATCCCATCACGTCGTCAGCCTGCCAGCACTGGAGGGAGATAGGGGTCTTTTCAAGAAGTTCTATTGCCTTGTCTGTGTCGACGCCGATGGCGGCGTAACGTTCTTTGGCCATTTCGTAGGCCTTTGTTATCAAATTCTCGTTCATGCTATTTTTGTTTTATTGATTTGTGATATTCTTAAAGTTGATTCCCGTACACTTCCGTAGCCGATGATTCCGGGAAAGTATGTTCTTTGTTAATTTCCCGGCTCGTAGGTGGTTGTCTGGATGGAGTTTCCGATGATGCGACGCATGTCCCAGCGGTCTCCGACAAGACCTGCCACCTTGGCCTGAAGCATGATGTTGCCGATCGCCGTGCCTTCCATAGGGCCCGCGATGACAGGGATGCCAAGTTTGTCCGCTGTCAGTTGGTTCATCAGCTTGTTGGCCGAGCCTCCGCCGATGATGTGCAGTTTCTCAATCTTGAATGACGCGAATCCCTGAAGCATCTCTATGACTTCCTTGTACCTGTTTGTGAGGCTGTGGTAGATGCAGCTGATCATCTCGCCGTCATTCTCCGGTACCCTCTGGCCGGACTCCTTGAGCGCAGCCTTGATCTCGGCGTACATGTCCTTAGGGGCGGCGAAACGAGGATCATCAGGGTTGATTATGGATGGAAAATCGATGGCCTCGCGTGCCATGGCCTCCATCTGGGCGTATGAATATTCCCGCCCTTCGCTCTCCCAGGTCTTGCGGCTCTGCTCCAGCAGCCACATCCCCGTGATGTTCTTGAGAAACCTGGTCGTGCCTTCTATTCCGCCCTCGTTCGTGAGGTTATATTCATAAGACCTTTCATCGATGATAGGAGTCTTGGATTCGATGCCCATCAGGCTCCAGGTGCCGCTGCTGAGGTAGGCGAAGTTCTCGCCGGCAGCCGGGACAGCCGCGATGGCGGAAGCGGTGTCGTGTCCCGCTACAGCGATCACAGGGACTGGCTCAATGCCGGTCTCCTCGCAGATTTCCTTTTTCAGAACTCCGACCTTGGTGCCCGGCTGGGTGATGTCCAGCAGGATCGAAGGGTTGATTCCGAGCCGCTCCAGCAGGTCCCTTTGGAAGTCCCTTGTGCGTGGATTGATGAGCCCCGAGGTCGAGGCGTCGGTATATTCACAGATCATATTGCCGGTCAGCATGTACGCCAGCAGGTCAGGCATGAAGAGGATCTTGTCGGTCTGAGGCAGCCTTGAGCCGGCTTCTTTGCTTTGAGCGTAGAGCTGGAAGATGGTGTTGAAGTTCATGATCTGGACTCCCGTGACGGAATATAGTTCCTCGCGAGGGATGATCCTGAAGACCTCCTCAGGGATGCCGTCCGTGTAAGGGTCTCTGTAAGCCCTTGGCAATCCGATGATTCCACCATCCTTGCCGATGTGGCCGAAATCCACCCCCCAAGTGTCGATGCCGATGGACTCAATCTTCACTCCCATCGCGGCGACCTTCTTGAGCGCCGCTTTGAAGTGGTCGAAAAGGGAATTGATGTCCCAGTAATACTTCCCGTCAATCTCTTTGACGGCGTTCGGGAATCTATAGACTTCCTCTGAAGTCAACTTATCGTTTCCGACAGTTCCGATGATGGCTCTGCCGCTCGTGGCTCCGAGATCAAATGCAAGAAATTTCATAATCATGTGGCAATATTTGACTATCACAAATTTCGTTTTTTCTGATTTTTTGTCGTTGAGGATTCTGACATTCTGACTTGGAAATTTGATAGGGAATAATTTTTTGTTATATTTGTGAATCACAACCACTAAGGATATGCATTGGAAACTATGGCTTCTGTACATCTCAAATATTTGGCGGTCAACCCTGTTGACCTTAAGTGGGGAACGGCGGTCAATTCCGTCGGCTTTCAGGAAATCGCTCCGGGAATGGACTACCCTCCGCGCAACCATCCTTCGCGTTATGTCTTTTCCGTGGCCAGCGGGAGGGTGCTTCAGGAGTATCAGCTGCTGTACATAACAGAGGGCAAGGGCAAATTCTTCTGCGAGACCCTTGGACGCTCCAAGGCCATTCCGGTCAAGAGCGGGATGATGTTCCTTTTGTTCCCAGGGGAGTGGCACACCTATTATCCGGACAAGGCCACGGGTTGGAAGGAGTACTGGATCGGCTTCAACGGGACGTTCATAGACAACCTTGTCCATCAAGGATTCTTCCCGAAGGACAGACCGATCTTCAAGGTCAACATCCACGAGGACCTTGTGAACCTTTACACGGCCGCGATCACTGCCGCCGTGAATCAGGAGTCGGGTTTCCAGCAGGTTCTGGCCGGAATTGTCGACAGGATGTTGAGCCTGGCGTATTTCTACGACAGGAATTCCCAGTTCCAGGAGTCGGACACGGCGAACAAGATCAGTCAGGCGAAAGTCATGATCCACGACAGCTACATGTCGATCTCTCCTGAGGAGGTGGCGGCAAAGCTTTGCCTGAGCTATTCCTCGTTCCGCAAGACTTTCAAGGAATATACAGGGTTCTCACCGGCGAGGTTCATCAACGAGGTGCGGATGAGCAAGGCCAAGGAACTGCTGACCAACACTTCGATGAGCATCAAGGAGGTGGCCTACAATGTGGGGTACAACAACCATGACTATTTTTTCACGGCGTTCCGCCACATGACGGGCCAGACGCCGGCTGAATACCGCAACGCCACCCAGGTCGCAAAGTTATGACCTTATGGTCCCCGGTAAACGGAACAACGTTCCGGCC
>DJRG01000098.1:0-9019 GCA_002438845.1 Bacteroidales bacterium UBA6366 | reverse complement strand
GTTCCGGCCTTTTTTGACAAAGTCAAAAAAGGCCGGAACTTCGCAGCTCCGACCTTTCCCACTTAATACAAACCTAATTATGAATAAAACGTATGAAGAACAGCCTTCACAGGCCAAAGGTTAGAAAGATAAAATCCTATTAGAACCAATTAACTCTATGCCGAACATAGGCATTATCCGTGCCAAAATCGAATTTTTACATAAAATCTCTTTGATTTTGCCAAAATTCGAACGTGATGCGTCAGATTTTAAAGAGGAAAAGAATCGTAAGGAAAAAAGTAAGTGTTATCTTTGAATGTTTTTGAGATTGTAATGTATATGAACATAAAGATAACACTCATCACACTGGCGACGCTTCTGCCAGGTGGGATGGCCGCACAGAGTTTCACGGAATCCACTGATACTCTCCAGTCCCCGCAAAGCATAGACACCACGGCGAGCAGCCCGCAGACATATTCATTGGTCACCACGGCCGACAGTTCAGACCTTGCCAAGGCTTTCGCCACACCTGCAAAAGCGGCCAGACCACAAGTCTGGTGGCACTGGATGGACGGGAATGTCTCAAAGGAAGGCATCCGTAAAGACATAGAGTGGATGAAGAGAGCCGGAATCGGTGGATTCCACCAGTTTGACGCCGGTGGGATCAACATGCCAAGAGCCGCAAAAGTCAAACTCCCTTACCTCAGCGACGGCTGGAAGGAGGCGTTCAGGTTCGCACTGGATCTGGCCGACTCTCTTGACATGGATGTCACGATCGCCAGCGCCCCGGGATGGAGTTCCACTGGAGGCAAATGGGTGAAGCCCGAGGATGCGGTCAAGAAACTTGAATGGAGATCTGTGGACACCAGAGGTGGCAAGCTATCCATCCAACTCCCTGAACTGTACAATGTCGTCGGCCCCTACCAAGACTATCACACAGACAATGACCGCATCGAGGTAAAGCCCTACGGCAAGGATCTGTACGTCCTTGCTGTAAGGCTGCCATATTCAGACAAATCAATGAAAGTGTTGGCGGAGAGGATAGAGGAAAGCGACAGCGAAATCACAGTGGAGTTCAGAAAGCCACAGATCATAAAAGCCCTTACTCTCAAAAGCATGGCGATGTCAGACAGGCCAAGGGACGGCAAGATCGCTTGCAAGAATATTCTAGAATGCAGTGACGACGGCAAAAAATGGAGAAAAGTCTGCGACATCGAGCCGACTGTGCTGCCGTACCTGACCATTGACATCCCTCAGACTTGCGCCCTGTTCTTCAGAGTAAGAGGAGAAAAGCTTCAGTCGCTTGATTTATTCACTGTCTCCAAAGTCAATCACAGCCAAGAGCTTGGCGGTTTCGGGATCATCCATGATTTCTGGAAATATCACACGCCATATTCAAAAGACGCTATCAGGACTTCCGACATCATCGACCTCACAGATCAGATGACCGCTGACGGAAAACTTGAATGCTCGCTGCCTGCCGGCAGGTGGAGAATCTATCGTTTCGGATGGTCGATAACCGGCAAGATCAACCACCCGGCATCACCGGAAGCGACCGGGCTGGAAGTGGACAAACTGGACCCGGACGCCTGGATGAGATATTTCCACACCTACGTCGACCTCTACAAGGAAGCCGCGGGAGGAATGCTCGGAGAAAAGGGCATCCGCTACCTTCTTGTCGATAGCTACGAGGCCGGAGCCTACACATGGACACCAAGACTTGCCGAGGAATTCAAGTCCAGAAGAGGCTACGACCTGATCCCTTGGCTGCCGGTCCTCGCGGGGGAGATCATCGGCAGTTCCCAGATGAGCGAGCGCTTCCTTTGGGACTGGCGCAGGACGCTCGGCGAACTGTTCTGCGAGAACTATGACAGAATCAATGACATTGTCAATGAATATGGTCTCTCAGGTCGCTACACAGAGTCCCACGAGGGTGGCCGGGCCTACACCGGGGACGGAATGGACCCGAAGATCAAGGCCACGGTTCCGATGGCAGCGTTCTGGATGGAGAACACCCCGACAGGCTCTTCCGTGCCGTCAGCCATCTGCGACATCAGGGAATCCGCCTCTGTCTCGCACATCTACGGACAGCCTCTTGTCGCGGCTGAATCATTCTCCGTGAACGGAGACGAGGGCAGAGCCTACACATATTGCCCGGAGAACATGAAGTACATCGCCGATGTGGGTCTGAGTGCCGGAGTCAACCGTTTCGTGATCCACGAGTCTGCCTCGCAGCCAAACGACAAGTATCTTCCGGGGCTTCAGCTGTTCCGCTACGGGCAATGGCTCCACAGGAATGAGACATGGGCTGAATATGCCAGAGTGTTCACCGACTATCTTGCCAGATCGAGCGCGATGCTCCAGCAGGGGACCTCGGTAGCTGACATATTATTATATTATGGAGAGGACTTGAACATCACAGGGCTCTACGGTGGGGATGCGTTCAGCACTCTGCCGCGGATCCCGGACGGCTACAACTACGATTTCGCCAACCCTACGGTACTCAGATCCGGGATTAAGGTTGAGAACGGAACGCTTGTGGCTCCGTCGGGGGCACGTTACAGGGTTCTGTGGCTGGACAGGAACTGCGAGGTGATGTCCTTGGATATTCTTAAAAAGATCAAGGAGTTCGCTGACGCGGGGGTCATCATCTGCGGAAAAGAGCCGAGGCAATGCGCTGGACTCAAGGCTGATGACAGGGCGTTCGCCTCTATTGTTGACGATGTCTGGCATTCGCGCAGGAGGAATGTGTTTACCCAAGGATTGGAGGATTGTCTTAAACTAAGCGGGATCGCCCCGGACTTCAGCGTCTTGGTCGCTGAGCCTGTCGAAGCGACATCACAAGTGGGCTCCGGTCACTTCGACAAGCTCAGTGACCAAGAGGATGCTACTGAGGCTCCGGCGAACGCTCCGGACAGTTACGGGGACTTTAAATATGTACACAGAAGTCTTCCGGACAGCACACAGATTTATTGGGTGAGAAACTTCTCCGGGAATAGCGCTGATGTGGAGTTCAGCTTCAGGAACGGAGGAAGGTTCGCGGCCATATTCAATCCTGACAATGGTGAAGTCTCCGATGTCCCGGTCGTTGCCAGGGAGGGGCGTTCGGTCGTGACGATTCCGATGTATTCAACGGACGCAAGGATTGTCGTGCTGTCCGGCAGGCCGCAGATCGAGTTTACTGTGGACACAGTGTTTGTAAATGATGTGGATTCCGCTATGGTCAACGCTTCTGACTCGATTGTGACCCATGGCTCACCAACCACCGAAGCGTCAGTACTCACAAAAGCAGAAACGACCTGCCAAACATCGGAGGCAGCTGTGATTCAGACAGTGGACTCCACATGGCAAGTACACTTCGAGCAGAAGAACGGAGGAACGGCGGATGAAGAATTTACGGAACTGGAGTCCTGGACAAGGAAGGAGAACCCGGTGGTGAAGTATTTCTCCGGAACCGCCGTCTATAAGACCACGGTAGCGATAGATTCCACCCTGCTGGCAGACAACGCAAGGATATTCATAGACCTTGGAGTCGTAAAGAACATTGCCGACATCACCGTCAACGGCACACCTGCCGGAATCCTCTGGAAAGCCCCGTTCAGAACCGTTGACATAAAGCCTCTGCTCCAAGAAGGCGACAACCTTCTGGAGATCAAGGTGACCAACGTCTGGCGCAACAGAATGATCGGTGATGTCCAACCGGGTGAGAAACACCCCGTCACCGCCATCCGCCGCTTCTACAAGTCCACCGACAAACTCCTCCCGTCAGGCCTCCTCGGCCCGGTCCGGCTCCTCGGAGAGCGGTAGAACCAGTCTATGGTCATCTTGGCGTAGCGGAACTCCATGACGGCGATGTTCTTCATTGAGAACGAAAGGCCAATTGTGATTTCCCTGACCATGTTGCGCTCCTCAAGATGAAAGACCAACTCGCCGATCCTGGCGGGAGCTATAATTTGCGATGCTTGTAGGAGTCGATGCAGCTTGGGATGATGCGTTTGTACTCCTCGCTGGTGTAGAGCGGAGACGAGATGATGAAGTCGGCTGTGCTGCGGTTGGTGGCGAACGGAATGTTGTACAGGGAGGCAAGTCGTGTCAGTCCCATCACATCGTTCTGATGACCTTGCATGATCAGATTGTCACAGAAGAACACAAGCATGTCAATCTTCCCCTCAGCGATCATGGCTCCGATCTCGAAGTCGCCACCAAGCGGACCGCTCAACATGCAGACAATCGAAGGAGCCTCCGGGCCAAGCTTCTCGGTCAAGGCCTCGGAAACGAGGCGGCCTGTGGTGCCTGTGCAGAACAGATGACAACGCTTGAGCGAACCAGCGTTGTAGCGAACCCAATCCAACAATTCCTGCTTTCTGGAATCGTGGGCTACCAATGCGATGTTAGTTACCATATTCATTAATGATTAATCGTTTGCTTTTTTCGTTGAACCATCGGAACCTCCTGAGGAACGCCTGCCGTCCCCGCTGATGGTGATTCTCTTCATCTCTCTGGCCCCGCTTTCGTAGGCCGCCGCCCTTTGCTCACGCTTTTTCCTGCCGGTGAACAGGTTGCGGAAGAACTCCTTGAATGTGTTGAATTCCCTTTGATAGGCGATACCGACTCCGTTCCTCTGCGTGTTGTCCAGATAGGTCGTGTAGTCATCCGCCGAATGGGAGAACAGATTCATTCTCAGCTGTCCGGACTTGTCAAGTTTGATTTCTATGTCGAGATTGCCCACCACGTCGCCCTCGGAAGAGGATGTGCCGGTGTGTTCCCTGTTCCCGACATTGCCGTTGACGATGACCCTGTTGTTGAAGAGCTGCGTCGACACGGCGACATCGAATATGTTCGTGCCGCTTTCGCTTGACTGGTAGTTCAGACCAAGGTCAAGCGGAATGTCCAGTTTCTGAAGGATGTTGTTCAGCTGTCCGGCCATGATTTCAGCCACGTTGGAGTAGAGCACGTTAGTGTTGTTCACGACTCCTGATTGCTCGTCAGGCATGAAGCTGCCGGAAATGAGGAGCGAAAGGAACTGCCTCTGAACCTTGTCCTCCGTGTTGAGGGCGCTCTCCACCCTGGATTTTGTGGTCGGATCCAGATCCGGGACCTCGATCGAGAATGAAAGCTTCGGCTCGCGCAGTTTGCCGGATACTCCTATCCCGCAGTTCACGACCCTGCGCGCCGAGACCGATGTGGTGTCGGCTATCAAAGTCGCCACTGAAGCCTTGGTTGAATATATTCCATTGATATTCAAGTCGCTGTCCATTACGTCCCCGTTGAAACGGACTGTGCTGCCTTCGGAAATCGTGAAGTCCCTTTTGGCGATGTCCATGGCATTGAAATGGAAATTACCGGACCTCAAGGTGTAGTCTCCGTTGATTGTGAACAGGTCCCTTGCCGGCCGCACCTCTATGTCGATTGTGCCTTGGCCACGACCGTTGAGCACATTGCCGGCCGCCCTGTCTATCTCCACGTATGCCTCTGTGCCCTGGGTGGCGTTGACCCTGAGCTTGAGGCCGAAATCGCTGCCTTTGCCACCCCTCGCCGACATATTGTTCATCATCGCCTCATAAGGATCGATGTAGACTTCCTTGAATGCCTCCTTGAAGGTGAGAAGGTCGTTCTTGCCGTCGTTCGAGGCGTTGTCTATAGGAATATGAATGCGTCCGTTCTTGTCCGTCCTCACGTTCACATCCAGCAGGATGGACTCGAACGGTCCTTTGACCAGGACATCGCCACTGGCGAAAAGGTGTCCGTAGAATGTCTGATTGTCGCTTTCGGTCATGTCTATGGCCTCGATTCCCCGCATCTTGATCCTGGTGTCCATCCTGAAGTTCTTCAGATGGTCATACAGGAGTCCTCCGGCAATGGTTCCTGTGCCGTCAAACCTGTCTTTTATAGAGACGTCGTCGAAGAACAGCCCACTGTCTGTGACAGAGAACGGACCGCTGACATAGTACGGCACCTTGGTGAAGCCGACTTTCAGAAGAACGTCGTCGAACCTGGCGCCTTCGCTCGACAGGGACAGAGAGTCCAACGTGCCCTTTGCCATCACCCTCCCGCTTATGGATCCGCCCATCTCGCTGAACACGGATTCCAGAGCCGGGGCAAGGTAGCCGGCGTCAAGCCCGTCGAAATCAGCGGTGGCGTCAATTCTGCGATCTTTAAGAATATAATCCCCCGTGACGTTCAACGTTCTCTTGCCGTCGATGTCATTTCTCGCAGCCACACGCATCTTACCTTCATCCAATGAACTGGCGAGCTGTAGAGTCCCCATTCTTTGTCCGGCGACCTCGGTCGAGTCCGAGACGAGACTCATCATCAGACCTGCGTTGCTTTTCCATGGTGAGGAGATGATCGCGTTGCCTGTGACCAGGCCGGAGATGCCGAAGTTTTCGCCCAGCAGTTTGTTCAGCAGTCCTAAATCAAACCGAGTCAGGTTGACGGACAGTGTGTCATTCCGGGTTGATGAATACCCTCCGTTGACCTTGATGGACTGGTTCGCGCATCGCGCGCTCAGGTTGTCGATCCTGACATCGCCGCCGTCCAGGCTGATGGCGGACTCGGACACATTCCATGCGGCGTCATCATACCAGATGAAGGACGGGAGGGTCTTGGCGTGGACCGTAAGTTCCCCGTCCTCGGAACGGCCGAGTCTCCCGGAAAGATAGATCTCGCCCTTGTTGGCGGGTTCGGTGCCGTTGTCATAGGTGAAACCGGCTCCGAACCCGTTGTCTTTGGCATAGAGCATAAGATTGTCACTCCGAAGATTAAGGCCAGACACCGAGGTGGCTGAACTTGACATGGTGACGTTGAGGCTGCTGTCCCGGTTGTCAAGGCTCAGGTCAACGTCCTTGAGGAAATTCTTACCGAGCGCCACTCTTGGAGACTTGACGGACGCCGTCATATTTCCGTCTTTGGCGATGTTCATGCGGACTTTCGTGCCTTGGGCGATGTAAAGCCCGGGTTTCAGGAACGAAAGGATGTCCCTGGCGTCACTGACGTCTAGGCGGAGGTCATATTCATCACCTTTCCATTCCTGGAGCTTGCCATTGTACAGCGCGGGCAACTCCCTTTGCACTGTCAACCCTTGCGCGTCCTTGATCAGGCCCGTGAACGGTTTTGTGCCCACGTAGCTGCCGCTGATGAAGCTGGAGGTGATGTTGATCCTGTTGACATTGTTGTTGGAGTGGGATTTCACGCAGATGTCCCCGATTTCGTGCCAACCGTTGTCGTTCTCAAGGGTCAGCCCAAGGATGTCCAGGTCGCCGATCAGATCTCCCCGGCTGATGTTCATGTAGTTGGCGTTGATCCTGCCGGAGATCTTGGAGTTCTCCCGCTTGTCCAGCCTCAGGGCATGAAGGTCGGCGTAACCGATTGACGCGAAGAATTTATAGAGTCCGTTGCGGGTCTTGTCTGAAAGTGTGAACAGGCCCTGGAACAAGAAATTCAGATTCGGATCACTGCATACGATCCTGCCGTCAAAGGCGTTGTCTGAATATGTCCCCGCGGCGTTGATGTTGGAGTACTCGTAGCCGAGGGCTGACAGTTTCTCCACGGACAGAGTGTCTATCTTCAGGCTTGTCTGGCCTTTGCCGAGGGACACGTCCATCACTCCTCGCAACGATGTCTCTCCGATCTGCTTGATCCCTGCGAGGCGGCCGACATTCAGATTTCTGGCCGAGATGTTTCCCCCAAGCCCGATGGCCTTCCCTTTCTCAATCAGGTCCCTCACGCTTACGTCGGCCTTAAGTGAGCCAAGCGCCGAGGTGACATCGCCTTTGGCCTGGAGTCTGTTCAATGTGCCTTTGGCGCCGCCTGAGAAATGGAACCGTGTCCCTGAAGCGAATCCTGACAAGTCCACAGCCGCGCTGGGAGCGAATCCTCTGATGAATTGTCCGAGCCCTTTGGTCGTGAATCCGAGGGCGCCCAACCGGAAGTCCATCGTCATCCTGTCTATGTCTGGAAGTCCGGAAAGCCTTCCGTCCAACGTGCCTGAGACTCCGCTGTAGGATTCGGAGAAGTTGAAATTCTTTATGGACAGGTCTTTTACCGGTCCCTTGACCTCCGCTTCCCTGAGATTGACAATGGATTTCATCCTGCGCAGAGACGGAGCGAAGTACGAGATGCTTTTCATGTCGATCCTGCTGTCCAGTATCTCGCCTGTCATCAGGACCTCGTCCATGTAGTTGGAGAAGGATGCCATGCCGGAATATTCCATGGCATATTCATTCATGCTGATGTCGGACCATCTGTCCTGAAGGTGAAGGTTCTCGACCAAGGTTCTGCCCTTTTCGATGGTAACCTTTCCGGACAGCTCCTGAACCTTGTAGCCGCTCCTCTCGCCGAACCGGAGATTCTCCACTGAGCCGACGATGCTTCCGTCTTTGAACGAAATGTCGTGAGCCATAAGGTTCTGGACTGCGATGTCAAGGTTCTTCCAGTCTATGCCATAGTCCCGCAGTGGGCTTTCGCTTGTCTTGTTGACAAGCCGGAACCGGAAATCCTTGATCTGCACCCTGTCCGCGTCAAGCTTTAGGGAAAACGGCTTTTTCTCCTTTTGTTCCTCCGGTTTTTTGACAAGCCTTCCGATGTTGCTTCCCCGTCCGTCCGTAGCCAGCACGAAGGCTCCGTCCTTGACGCTCAACCTTTTGATGTGGATCGCTCCGTCGTTCCTTAATCCTTTGAGAGAAAACGTGGTGACGATTGACTTCGCTCTTGCTATGGTGTCCAGACCGTTGCCTTCCCAATCGGTCACCGGCTTGTCGTCCAGGACCGCGACATCCTTGAGGACCAAGGCTGTGAACGGCTTGATGTGGATTCTTGAGAATTCAATCCGTCCGTTCAGAACGTTTTCCAAGGACTGTACCACCTTCCGCGCCATGAAAGTCTGAACCGCCGGAGTCTGAAGCAGAATCCAGCAGGCGAACAGCAGCGCCGCCAGCGCCACGATGATTCCCCGGAATATCTTTAGAGCCTTTTTCAACAACTTTCGGCCAGAGCGGTCTGCGCCCGTGGCTTATCACAACAAAGATACTGCTTTAAAAAG
>DJRG01000096.1 GCA_002438845.1 Bacteroidales bacterium UBA6366 | reverse complement strand
GTGGAAGTACGGAGCCAACATCAACTACAACCAGTTCAAGTTTCAGTGGGCTGATCAGAAATCCTATAAAGGAGACTACATATTCATGCGTCTTGAGGAGGCGTATCTGATTCTTGCCGAAGCACTTTGCCGCCAGGGGAACGACAATGGGGCCAAGAGCGCGCTCGGAGAGATCATGAGCCGCCGCGATTCCAATTGGAGCGGCACATTGAGCCCTCTCAGCGGAAACGAGCAGACCTTCGGCACCACCGGGACAGTGAAGACCCTCCTGGATGAAATACTTCTGCAACGCCGGATTGAGCTCTGGGGCGAAACCGGGCGCATCTTTGACATACTCAGGCTTGCGAAAGGTTGGACTCGCTATTGGGTCGTGAACGGTGAGGAATCAAACCACACCAACTATCTCAGCAAATACCCCGAGTACCTTAATTTCCCCGCGGACTACATCGAATGCATACTGATGATCCCTCAGGTGGAAATTGACAATAATCCGAACATCAATCCTGAAGACCAGAATCCTTATGTCCAGAACTAAAATATTGAACTACACCCTACTAAGCATCGCCGCCCTGACCGTGATGTCATGCTCGGGAGAGAATGAAGGCGCACTCTACGATGGTGGAAGCGGATTTGCCTTCGCCTCAAGTGTGCTCTACGCCGAGGTGTCTTCGGAAGAGAAAGGCACTTTGGAGATTCCGATCTACAGAGGAGCCAACGGCTCTGCCGAGCAGGCCCTCGTGTCATTCAAATACGACACCGCCCCTCAAGACGCCTCAACCCCTGTTTGGGAAGACGCCGACCCTGACGGAGTGTTCTCTCTTTTGTCACCAAAAGTTACTTTTTCCGAAAATTCATGCAGCGCGTTGGTACGTCTGCGATTCGGAGACACCGGGAAACTGAAGACTTCCGAAAAATACAGGATGAAACTTGACATCCTTGACGGAGTCTCTCCATCGGGAAGAAGCACCATCACAATCACTGTCACCAAGAAACTTGTGTTCAGGAAATACGGTGACTGCTCCTACTTCGACGAGTGTATCTTCGAAAAGGCCTACGAGACCGAAATCTACAAGGCGGAAGGAGAAGAGATCTACCGTGTCATGGATCCGTACCGAGAGGGTCTGATCGCTGAGGATTATGCCGCTAACGGGTGGATGGGCAGCACGCCTGACTATGTGGAGTTCCAATGCGAAGGGGACCGCATCACTTTTAAGGAATTCCCCACCGGAATGCTCCTCAACGGCACGCACATGGCCTATGCGTATTTCCCAAGCGACTACAAGTGGGGACGGGATTTCTCCAAATATGACGCCCGGAACCTCAAACTGGATGACAAGCATTTCCAGCTGTACGCTGTCTATTGCCTGCCATCATTCCAGTACGGCTACATGAACGACGGCATTTACAAAATAGACATCAACGTACTGGATCAGCAATAATTTACGCAGCAACTGGCACAGACTCGATCTCGATAGTCTTGTCTCCTATCTGGACATAGACAGGGACTTTCGAACCTTCAATCGAGCGGATGATGACTTGGACTTTGCCGGAGAATGGTTTGATCGTCATGGAGCGGCCGTTCTCCGGTCTTTCGATCTCTTTGAAACCAGGGTTGCCGTTGCCCCAGCCGAGGAACGTGGCTCCAGAGACTGAGACTTCCAGACTCTCGGATAGGGTGTCGATGTCGATCACGACAACATCCTGACCGTCAGCCTTTATCTGAGACTTGGAGAGGGTGAGAGTTGTCTCGGAGACGACGGAAGGATATTCATCAGTAGCGACCTTTTTGCCGTTACGGTAGCCCACTGCTGAGAATCTGGCGGCATCTCCTACTTTCCAGACAAGGTGGCCATCCACAGGCATATTCTTCTTTCCGAGGTTCTTTCCGTTGGCATAAAGCCGGATCTGATCGCAGTTGGAATAGACCCAGACCTCGCCTTTGTACGGGCCGCAGATGTGGACTGAAGGCTCGTCAAGCCAGGCGGCCTTGACGTAAAACGCCTCGTCCTTCGGGAAGCAGCAGTAGTCCAGAATGCCGAACTGAGAACCGGTAGCCGGCCAGACCATCGGATTCGGCTCACCACGATAGTCCTGTCCTGTCCAATAGAATAGTCCACCAGTCCAAGGACGGGCCTTGTAGAATTTCCAGCCGTGCTCTATGACATTGATTCTGTTCAAAGTGTCAATTCTGTTCAGAGGGGTCATCCAGCCTTCCTCCGGGATTGTGGCATACTTTCCTCTCGTGCCAGCCCCAGAAGTCTCCTCAGTGCCGACGGCGCAATGATCCGGGAATCTCTCATGGAACTCATCCACAGGGTTTTGGACGATGTAGTTGTAGCCGAACACGTCAACTCCTTTCACAAGCTCGTGCCCACCGGAGCTGCCGTAGTTGGTCGGTCTGGTCGGATCAATGGAGTGGACATATTCACTCATCTTCCTGGCGATCCTTGTGCCGGCCTCGATGCCCTCAACGCTCCATTCCTCGTTGCCGACGCTCCATAGGATGACACACGGATGATTGCGGTCCCTTTCGATCATCCTTCTGACCTGGGTGAGCTGCTCCTCGTTGACGCCTAACTGGCGATTCTCATCAATCACCAGAAAGCCCATCTCGTCACAGAGGTCGAGCATGGCCGGAGACGCAGGATTGTGCGAACTGCGGATAGCGTTGAACCCGTACTTCTTGAGTTGTGTGAGACGGTAACGCCACAGTTCGTCCGGCACTCCGACACCTACTCCGGCATGGTCAAGATGCATGTTGCAGCCTGTCAGTTTGACGTGCTTCCCGTTGAGCAGGAACCCTTCCGTCGGGCTGAACTCAATCGTGCGCAACCCGAAACGGCATTTCTGCTCGTCAGAGAGAACTCCGTCATAGTAAAGTCGAATCCTCACGGTGTAAAGGTAAGGATCCTCAAGACTCCAGAGGTGGTCCGGTTTCCGAACCTCATTGCCCTCGGCATCGAGAAACACAACCTCAGCCTTCACCTTGGCCTTGTCAAGCTTGTCGCTCGCCATCACGGTCTCGAACTTCGGAGTCTCCCCTGTCAGATCCAATGAATATGGCTTCACAGCGACCGGCCCGGCTTTGTGGAGCCAGACGTTGCGGTATATTCCCGCACCCTCGTAGTACCATCCTTCCTCCGTGGAGGCGTCACAGCGCACGGT